>CAVGNO010000001.1:0-2713 GCA_963630475.1 Blautia faecis
ATTCAACTCGATAAAAAGAGTAACGAATACTTGATTTTTTTCATTTTCTACGGAGAAAAATAATGTCTAAATGCAAGAAACCCTTCACTTTAATTGAATTGCTTGTTGTCATAGCAATTATCGCAATTTTAGCGGCAATGTTGTTGCCTGCGTTGGCGAAAGCGCGTGAAAAAGCGCGTACCATCTCCTGCACCAACAATCTGAAGCAGATCGGTCTCGGCATCATGCTGTATACCGATGCATACGCGGACTGCCTGCCTCCGAATAAGCAGAATAGCGGCTTCGTCTACAACAACGTCACATACACAAACAAAGTGTTCTACCCTGCTCTGCTCCATGAATTCATCATGAACAAGAAGACTTGGGAATGCCCCGCAATGACCTCCTTCTACACCAATGTCGTCACTGGCGCTACTGATGATTTCTCGAAGGATTGGAAGGTCAGCTATGGCATCAACCAGACTTGCGTAGATTCTGATGATGACGCCAGCCGTCTGGATAAGGGCATGTGCATGATTTCATCACTGCAGGATGCATCAACCACCATCCTCTACGCAGACAATGTCCCGGTTGATGGCGACGACTGCTGGATTGGTCTCTATGGCGAAGTTGCAAGCTTCAAACCAGATGACATTGTTCCGGCCGGCACGACCGACATGAAATCGACTCGTATTGCCGCTAAAGGGCAGTACCCGCACGGCGGCCGTGCCAACTTCCTCTGGGCTGACGGACACGTTACAACACGTGGCGAAGATGTCCGCGCAAGCGAATGGTGGCGTTACAAGACCTGGTAAGGCAACACACGTCCGTAAACGGAGGACAACGGACGTTAACGGAGGATAACGGAATAAAACGGGAAGGTGTCGGGATGTTTGGGGGGGCGACGTGTAGGGCCGGTGGCTTGTTCCCGAACAACATTTCCCGAAGCTTGCGCTTCGGGCACAGAACAAGTAGACCGACGTGACTTTTCTCAATATTCCGCCAGCTGGATACCGAACAGCGTGAGGGGGAATGGTGCAAGATGAATATCAAGCTGCGGGTCCAGCAGCTGCGAGAGATATTCGGCATCGCCGCCGCACAGATAGACAATCGCGTCGGCCATGCCGGGCATTTTGCGTGTAGCGCGGATGATATATTCGATTGCGCCGGCAATGCCGAGATCGACGCCGCTAGCAATCGCATCACGCGTATTCAACGCAAGCGGCGTCACTTTACGCAGCTCATTCTCCGGAATATCGGGGAGCTGTGCAGTCGCGGAAGCCAAAGCGGCACGCGCAGGACGGCGACCCGGCAAAATCACGCCGCCGCGAAAGACGCCATTTGCATCGACTGCGACGCTATTGAGGCCAGTCCCGCAATCAATTGCCATTGACGGCGCATTGCCTGCCAAGTGATGCACTGCAGCGGCATTGGCGATGCGGTCTGCGCCCAATGTGCGGTAATCATAATTGCTAAAATCCAGTTCGGGATAATCCGCGATGCTGATAAAATGGATGCGGTCGCTATAGCGCGCTTGTAATGCATCACGCATTGACGGCACGACGCATGAGGCGAGCGCAGTCGCTGCTTCCGGAAGACTCCACTGCTGCATAAATTCTGCCGTGGCATAGCGTTCGATGCAAACGCATTCGCGCACTGGCGTCTCGCAGAGTGCGACGCGGCTATTGCCGATATTGAGACAATATTTGCGCATCAATCGGCAAGGATTTTGATGATTGCTTTACGCACTTTGCCTTCGCCGAGGCATGGCGCATGGACATCCTGTGGGAAGAAGATGATAAATTCGCCTGGGCGGACCGTGACTTCACACGCAGTACGGTGTTTGAGCAGCGCGCAATCCTTCTCTGCGTTGTATTGCATCTCCTGCGGTGCTTCCGCAAGCGGCATCCATCCCATGCGGTCATAGTGGTCGAAAGGAATCTGCACGTCGATATATTTGCGGTGGAATTCGCAAACCGCATCTTCGGAGGGCTTCAGAGTACTGTCATTTACATTGATGAAGAGCTCGCCATTGGGGAGAATCTCGTGCTTGCCAGGCTCGAGTTTCGTGATATCGTGTTCGGCCAGATATTTCGCGACGACGGCAAAACGCGGCGCCAATGCGGCATATTTCTCAAAATTTTCCAGACGATCCAAAATCATTGTTGATACCTCCGCGATAAAACACAACCGCCGCCGATGACGTATTGCCAACGGCGGCAGTTGTAATGCCTGACTAGTTGCAAATGCAACTGTCGAGGCGATTCAATGTAGTGGGATTACTCGCCGTCCTTCTTGGCCAGCGCATCATCGAGCAAGCCGCCCAAGCCGCCCAAGCCTTCGCTTTCCGGTGCGGTGTAGGAAGCGTTGCTGCCGCTGTTCGCTTTCGGAGCAGCCGGTGCCGGTGCATCAAAGTTTGCGTTGGCCTTCATGGTCAGACCAATGCGGCGCTCCTCGGTGGAGATATTCTTCACGCGTGCTTTGACGGTATCGCCGACATTGACGACATCCTTCACGCGGTTCACATGGTCGTCAGAGAGTTCGCTGATGTGGATCAAACCGTCAATGCCGCCGTCCAGTTCAACGAATGCGCCGAAGGAAGCCAGCTTGGTGACTTTGCCTTCAACTTCATCGCCGACTTTGTACTTGTTCTGGATATTCTGCCACGGATCGTCGGTGAGCTTCTTCATCGACAAGCTGATGCGCTGATTCTCGGCATCGACATCCAGTATGA
>CAVGNO010000001.1:2723-16081 GCA_963630475.1 Blautia faecis
GTATGACGGCTTCGACTTCCATGCCCTTCTGCAGGATTTCCGACGGATGGTTGATCTTGCGGATCCAGCTCATGTCGGAGACGTGGATCATACCATCGATATCGTCCTGGATCTGGACAAATGCGCCGTAACCGGTCATGTTGCGGACTTTGCCCTTGATGCGGGTGCCTTTCGGATACTTCTCCTTGATCAGCTGCCACGGATTCTCCTGTGCTTGGCGCAGACCCAGCGAGATCTTGCGCTCGCCCTTATGGACAGCCAGGACAACTGCATCCACTTCGTCGCCGATGTTGAGCACGTCGCTTGCGCGATTGACTTTCTTGGTCCAGCTCATCTCGGTGACATGGATGAGGCCTTCGATGCCCTCTTCCAGCTCAACGAATGCACCATACGGCATGACATTGACGACTTTGCCGTGGACTTTGCTGCCGACCGGGTACTTGACTTCGACGGTATCCCACGGGTTGCCTTCCTTCTGCTTGAGGCCCAGAGAAACACGCATGCGCTCCTTGTCGA
Organism: Blautia faecis; assembly: GCA_963630475.1. GTDB lineage: Bacteria > Verrucomicrobiota > Lentisphaeria > Oligosphaerales > Oligosphaeraceae > CAKUJM01. The sequence goes on from CAVGNO010000001.1 coordinate 3,240, forward strand.
CTTCCAGGATCATGACATCCAATTCCTGACCCTGCTTGACAACAGTGTGCGGATCGGTGATGCGGCCCCAGCTCATATCGGTGATATGGAGCAAGCCATCCATGCCATTGAGATCGACGAATGCGCCGAAATCGGTAATATTCTTGACAACGCCCTTGCGGATCTGGCCGACTTGGAGTTCTTCCAGCAGAGATGCGCGTTGCTTGTTGCGCTCTTCTTCCAGAATCTCGCGGCGGGAAACAACGATATTCTTGCGGTCTTCGTTGATCTTCAGGATCTTGAAATCCATCTCCTTGTTGAGATAGTCTTCCAAGTTGCGGGAAGCATTGATGTCCACTTGGGAACCCGGGAGGAATGCTTCGACACCGCTGCAATCGACGATCAGGCCGCCTTTGACGCGGCTGGTAATCGTACCCTTGATGATCGAGCCTTCCTGATAGTTATTGACAATGTCGTCCCAAGCTCTTTGTGCTTCTGCGCGCTTCACGCTGACTTGCGGGGTTGCGCCCTCGCCTTCGAGGCGTTCGACGTAGACCTGCAGCTTGTCGCCTTCCTTGAGATCGGCGAAATTGCGCAGATCGCTTTTGTCAATGAAGCTCTCCGCTTTCAGTCCGATATCGACGTAGACGCCATTTTCGTTCTTGCGGACAATCGTGCCTTCGGCGATGCGATTCTCGCTGAGGGTATCCTTATTCAGCAGGTCGCCTTTGAGGAGTTCCTCCATCGAGGGCATGTTGTCAATATCAATGTTGCTCATGTGTTAGGTTAAGGGTACTGTTACTAAGTTAGTAAAGAATTGCGCCTGTTTGAGATCCGCTTCCCCGGCGCTGTAATGAATCAGGGTAGTCATGTAATAGCGGACAAGTGCATAATATATTCTTATGTATGCCATTTGCAACATCATTCTCGGCCACTTTTATTCGCGCATGCGACATTATATTCTCCGCATGCCAGCGCTCCCCACAATTTTTCATTCTCAAGATGTCCCGCGCAGTCCGGGTGTCTACGTATTTCGCAATGCCGCGGGCGAAGTAATTTATGTCGGCAAAGCGCGCAATCTGCGCAATCGGATGCGTTCTTATTTCATGCCGTCGGCATTGCAGCGCGAAGAGCCGCGGCGGCGTGCGCTCATCCGATCCATCGCCAGCTACGAAGTCTTCGAAGTCGCGACCGAGAGCGAAGCGCTGTTACTGGAAGCGCAATTCATCAAGGAATACTCGCCGAAGTATAATGTCGCATTGCGGGATGACAAGCGTTATCTGCTGGTTGCAATAGATTTACGCGAGCGTTTTCCTCATTTTGTCTTCGAGCGATTTCGCAAGGATGACGACCGGCTTTATTTCGGGCCGTATCCGCATGCCGAGTCGTTGCGCGAGAGCATCCGCTTCTTGGAAATCCACTTCGGGTTACGCTCATGTGCATGCAGCGACCCAGATGAGATGACGCGCAAGCACTGCTTGGAGCAAGTCATCCGCGATTGCACTGCGCCTTGCATCGGCAATATCACGGTTGAGCAATACAGAGCGCGCTTGGACAGCGCACTGGAGATTTTGCGCGGCCATATTGCGCCGGCACGCGATCTGCTGACGAGCCTTGAGCAAAAGATGCGCGATGCATCCGACAAACTCGCATTCGAGGAAGCGGCCAAATACCGCGACATTATCGAGCATCTCAAAATTGTCCTAGAGCCGACGCGGCGTTTTATCAACCAGACCATCTCGCGGCGCAGTAATCCGCAAGCAAATCGCGAAGGCATGCAAGCGCTAAAGGATGCGCTGGGGCTGTCTGCACTGCCCGATTACATGGAATGCTTTGACATGTCGAATATTTCCGGCACGATGGCCGTCGGTTCGATGGTGTTGTTTCGAGACGGGCGGCCTTCGACGAGTGAGTACCGGCGTTATCGCATCCGCAATCCGGAAGCGACGGACGACACTGCATTCATGCGCGAAGTGCTCACGCGCCGTTATACACGGCTGACCAACGAGCACTTGCAGCTGCCGGCGCTAGTCGTGCTCGATGGCGGCTTACCGCAAGTCAATACTGGCATCGAAGTATTTCGCGAGCTTGGCATTTACGGCAAAGTGCCGCTGATTGGCCTTGCCAAGCAATACGAATTAGTCGTCATTCCCGAAGCGCATGATCCGCTGTGTCTGCCGCGTGAGAATGCGGGTTTGCGGTTGCTGCAAGCGATACGTGACGAAGCGCACCGTTGGGCGAATGGCTATAACCGCAAATTACGGCAGGAGCGCATCCGCACATCGGTCCTCGGCGAGATTCCCGGCGTCGGCCCGATTCGTCAATTGCAATTGCTCAAGATTTGCGGATCAGTCAAGCGCATTCTGCAATGCACACCGGAGGAATTAGCGCAGAAGATTCCCGGATTAGGCGTGCCCACTGCAACGAAAATTCTCCAGGAACTCCAGCGCAAGCAAGGATAGAATTATATGTTCACCGCATCTCATAAAAGTGAAATCATCATGCTCGCAGTATTGGGATTGTGCTGCGTTGCGCTCTATTTCATCCCATCGCCGCCGCGGACTATCGACGATAATGGCGAACGCGTCCGCGCAAGAGTGCTTTCGATCGACGACACGGCACTGCAACGCCACGGGCTGCTGCAATTCGGTTCACAGCTCCTGGAAGTTGAAATTCTCAATGGCAAGTACTCAGGCAAGCATTTCCGTGCAGTCAATGAAATCCGCGCGCAGATGGAGCTGGATAAATATTTTCAGCCGGGCGATTGCGCAATTGTGATTCTGCCTGCCGAATGCATCCCTGGTCAGACAGTACTGACTGCGCAGGATCATTGGCGGACTGGCTGGACGTTGTGTCTGTTTACGCTATTTTGCGCGCTCATCTGTATCTTCGGCGGATGGATTGGCGTCAAAGCGCTCTTCAGTTTTGTGCTCAGCTGCCTCGTAATCTGGAAGATGGTCATACCGCTGGCGTTGCGCGGCTGGCCGCCGGCATGGACCATTTTCGCGGCAGTCTGCTTCCTCACCGCCGCAATCTGCTACCTCGTCGCCGGCATTACAAAAAAGGGCACTGCGTCATTTCTTGGCGCAAGCGCAGGAGTCTTCGCCGGGTTGCTGATGGCGCATATCTTCGCGATTCTGATGAAAATCAATGGCGCGACACTGCCGTATGCGCAAGCACTACTCTATAGCGGCTATGAAAATCTCGACCTAGGCGACATCTTTGTCGGCGCGATGGTGCTTGCGTCCTCTGGTGCAGTCATGGATCTCGGAATGGACATCGCATCCGGCGTGGAAGAAGTCGCGCGGCATAATCCGACATTGCCGCGCAAGGAGCTACTGTGGTCGGGATTGCGCATCGGGCGCAGTGTCGTCGGCACAATGACCACGACGCTGCTACTGGCATATTCCGGCGGTTATATCACGCTGCTGATGATGTTCTGCGCGCAAGGCACGCCAGTACTGGATTTTCTCAACAATCCGCTAGTTGCATCCGAAGCGGTCAAGACGCTGATTGGGAGCTTCGCACTGGTACTCGTCGCGCCATTTACTGCAGTCACTTCCGCATGGATTTACGGGAAGAAGAGCAATGCAAGATAATAATTTTCTCCTGGATACACTTCGCGCGCATCTACTTGGCTTCGCATCTGACGGCATTGCACTGGCATATTCCGGCGGCGTAGACAGCACATTTTTATTGAAAATCCTCGCGGATTTAGCGCAGGAGCGCCATTTCACGCTCATGGCATTAATCGCACGCACGTCATTTCAGAGCGCAGACGAAATTGACGATGCATGCGCGCAAGCCGGACAATTCGGCTGCAAATGCATCATCTTCGACATCGAGCCGTTGGAGCTACCGCAAGTACGCACAAATCCGCCGGATCGTTGCTATTGGTGCAAGCGCGCAATCTTCGAGCGCTTCCGTGATTACGCACAAGCGCACGGTGCGCATACGCTCATGGATGGCAGTAATGCCGATGACCAGCATGTCTATCGGCCAGGCCGGCGTGCAATTCAGGAGCTCGGCGTGCATTCGCCATTGGCGGAATTATCCATTACCAAAGCGCAAATCCGCGCGATGGCTGCGCAGCTCGGCCTCCAGTGCGCTAGTAAGCCATCCTCGCCATGTCTAGCGACGCGCTTCGATTATGGCACTGAGCTGACGCCGGAATTATTGCACTGCGTCAGCAATGGCGAAGCAATACTGCGGCAATTTCTGCCGTCTGACGCCGACATCCGTTTGCGCATACATAATAACGACATTGCGCGCATCGAGATAGCGCCAAAATATTTTTCAATCCTGCTCGCGCATCGCGACGAAGTCACCGCGCAGCTTCATCGCATCGGCCTCAAATTTATTTCGATCGACCTCGATGGATACCGTTCGGGTTGCTACGACAGCGGGATTTCATCCCTATCCCCAACAACATAACCAAATAAGGGTCGGGATTGCGACAAATGGCGCAAAGGGCAATTCGGATAATGCCGCATTCTTCTTTGGTGCGATGCCGCGGAAGACGACGCTCCAGACGCACGCTAATAACGATCCGATTGCAGTGATATAGATTACAGCATCGATACCTAGGAATGCGCCGATCATCGCGAGCATCTTGAGATCGCCCAATCCCATCGCTTCATCGGGAATATTTTCCGCATTGCGGCGTTTGAGCTTGCGCAGATATAATCCGCCGATGAGCCGTACGATTGCGACAATGAGCGCGCCGAACGCCGCGCCCAGCAGACAATCCGCCACGCTCGCTACACGCATGCCGGGCATGCTAGGAATAGCACTGCAGAGCTTCTGCAGGAGCTTCCCCGTGACAATTGCGCCGGAATGCAGCATCTCCGGCGCAGCGATTGCGGGGCGTCCCAATGGGAAGACGACTGCGAAAATCAGCGCAGCGATCAATCCCGAATACGTGACTTTATTAGGAAGCACTTTGCACTCGAAATCGATACGCGCAAGCGAGAGGATTGCGCCGGCTAGCCACCAGCATCCCAGCAATGTCTCCAGTGGCAAGTGCTCGATTTGCACGCGGCGCCAAATCAGCCAGAAGAGCACGCCGACCGCCGCTTCGCCAGCGGGATATTTCCAGGAAATCGGCTTATGACAACCGGAGCACTTGCCACGCAAGCATATCCAGCTAATAATCGGGATATTCTCCCATGGCCAGATGCGATGACCGCAATTCGGGCATGTGCTCGGCGGAGTATTGAGCGACATGCCGCGCGGGATGCGCCAGACCACGACATTGAGGAAGCTGCCGATTATCGCGCCAAAGCAAAATGCAAACCAGCCAAAATATCCCGGAAACTCATAAATCATACACTCTTTTCCAACTGTTCGTACTTCGGTAGCATCTGCTTGTATACCGCGACATTCTCCGGTATCGGCTGCAAGCTCATCGAGTCATCAAATGAACAGAATTGCTTCGATAATGCAGACAGCGAAATCTGGCCTGCGACATTCGCCGCGCGTATCGCCGCGCCAAGCGCGCCTGCGTCATTCACCGCAATACGCTCGACTTTTGCATTGAAGACATCCGCATAGACTTGCGCTAAGCCGCGGCGGCGGCTCGCACTGCCTGTCAGTCGAATCGTCTTCGGCTTGCCAATCGCCCACGCGGAATGCAGATACATCGACATCGCTTGCGCTTCGACGAGCGCGCGCACCATCGCGACGCCATCCATCCACGTCGTAAACAGCGCGCTGCCGACGACTACCGGGCCGGCATTGAGCACGAGCGGCGTCGATTCCGGCAGGAAATAGGGCAGGATCATATTGCCGTTATTGCCGGGCGGCGTCACTTGAATTGCGCGGTCATCAAAATCCTTCCATTCCAAGCCATAGCGGTCGCGGATAATGCGCCTTGCGACACCGCCATTCTGGAAGCAATTCAGCGCGATATAGCCCTCGGTCGCGCTCATGAAGACATGGCCATAGCCGCTCTCATCAATTGGCGGCTTCTTGACGGATGCGAAGCACGTATCGCTCGTCTTGAGCGCAATGACGACAGTTCCGGGCTTATAGCCGCCCAGACCAATCACGCGGCTCATATTATCGCCACTGAATGTGACAACCGGCGTTCCTGCGCGGAAGCCGAATTTATTCTGGAAATACTCTGATACTTTTCCGGCAATTGTCGCCGACGGCACTAATGTCGGGAGGCGCCGCGCCAAATCCGGCGCAGTCAAATTGAGCAGCTCCGGATTCCAAGTGCACTTGTGGATGTCCTCGAGATTCATGCCGGATGCATCGGCGTAATCCAGTGGCGCACTCTTGCCGATAAACAACGAACACAGGAACGAGCTGACCAGATGAATCACTGCGGTGTTCGCATAAGCTTGCGGATCCTCGCGCGAAAATTTGCGAATCTGCGGACCCGCAAAACGCTCCGTCGCAGGCGAACCAGTGCACTGCTGCACGACGCGTTTGCCGCCTGCCGCTGCATTGAGCTGACGGCAATCCTCAAATGTCGAGAGGTCCATCCAGATTGGCGCAGACGAACGCGCGAGCATCGGCTGCAGCGTCTCCGCTAAATCACTGCCGACCGCAGGATTGATGCCGCGCTCCAGAAACAGACGGTTCAAATAGACCGTGCCATGCTGCTGCGCACTGCCTGAAATACCCTCAATCGTAGTGAAATCAACGCCTTGCGCTTTGAGACGCCACAATAAAATCTCCAATCCCGCCGCCCACATCAGCGGATTGGAATGGCGCACAAGCGACGCGCTGTTCTTCAGTAATCCCTTCGCATCTTGGTACTGCGGAACCGCTTCCTCATAAATCAACTGACACTGGTTCAAGATGCTCCCCGTCGCAGTATCAATTACGACTGCAGTGAGACTTTCAGTGCTGCAGTCAAAACCAAGATATTTGCTCATAAGCTTGTCTCGTCAATTGGATGTTTGCCTAAAACTTGTCAATTTCTGTCACAATGCTTAATGTAACCTGAAAATTTTATCGTACTGTGCGCATTCACGATAATCCCCAAACAGCGTTACGCCGGGGACAATGGTTCACGGTAAATTTCCATCAGGCGTGAAACGACACGCTTCCAGTCGTATTCTGCGACGGCTTTTGCGGCATTTGCTGTCAGCTTCTCGCGTACACCTGGCGTATTTTCAAGTCGTTCCCAGCAACCGATCAGCGCATCCGGCTCATCGGGCGGAAAAAGCAGCCCGTTGATGCCGTCGGCAACAAAATCCTTGAGGCCGCCGACATTAGCGGCGATTAGCGGAATGCCGGCCGCCCATGCTTCCAACGCGACGATGCCAAATGGCTCATGGCGTGACGGTAGCACGAATGCCGCGCTTGCATGCAATGCCGCTACCAGCATTGGCGAATCTGACGGCAAGCCGGGGATAATCGTGATGCGCTCCTCGACGCCCGCGCGTTTTGCGTCATTGACAATCTGTTCGCAATACCATTTTGCAGTGACGGGGCCAATCAGTAGCAGATGCGTATTATCCGTCCGCTCCAGCAGCTTCAGCAAAATCCGCTGATTTTTCTGGTAATCGATGCGCGAAATGCATAGAATTATCTTTCGTTCGGTAGGGATGCCGTATGCTTTGCGAATATCCGCATCGACTGCCACGCGGAAATGTTCGGGATTGATGCCATTTGGCAGATAGTAAATCGGCTTATCCGGATAGTGCTTCTGCAAGCGCGATTCTTCCTCATGGCTGATTGTGATGATTTTATCGACCGCTGCAACCGGGTCGCGGCTGATGCCGCTGAACCAGTCCACTATGCGTCCATAATGGAATTTATGCCGCACGGGACGTAGCATCTCATTCATCTCGGCTTCCGGCACCGCAACCGCACCGCCATGCAACGTGATGACACTCGGTATAGCGAGCTGTCGCGCCGTCTTCGCAGCCGCAGCGGCGAGTCGTCCACCACAATGAATGTGGACGATGTCGTAATTACCCTGCTTCAGCTGCTCCAGCAGCCCATTGCACCACGGATTGCCGCCCTTTTTATCCAGCGCCAAGCGATCCTTCTTCGGCATGGGGAAATACGGATAGCGATAAGGGAAACGCCGAATCGGGATGCCGTCACGGCTCTGCGTCCCGGGCTCTGTCAGCGCACTTGTGCACAATATCTCCGGACAATGCCCAAGCGCATGCTGATTGAGCGCAGTATTCCAAACCACAGTCTCTGTGCCACCCCATTCTTCAAAGACGAAACGGCGAACGACATGTGCAATACGGAGCATGGTGATGCGTTATTCGATTGCCAGCGAGAGCGCGGCGTATTCGCCGAGCTTATCGCCAAGCGCGGCGGGGAGGACGCGGCAGACGCGCGCGGACTGGGGCAACGCTTCACGCGCAAGCGCGGCTTCCATCGCGGGGCGCAGCAGCTCTTCCGATCGCTGGAAGATACTGCCAATTACAATTGCTTCGGGATTGAGCAGATCGACCATCATCGCCAGCCCCTCGCCGAGGCGCGTGCCGCATTCAGCGTAAATTGCGCGCGCCAGCTCATCGCCATTTTGCGCAGCGATTGCGACATCCTTCGCCGTCGGTGGCTGTCCGGGATTATACCACGCGACTTTTTCGCCGCGTTGTACGACTTCCTGAATACGCAACAGTGCTAATTTGGCAATGCCACCGCCGGAGCAGTATCCTTCCATCGATCCGGCTTTGCCATAGCCCGGCGGCCCTATTGGCGTAATGCGCAGATGCCCGCATTCGCCGGCGTTGTCATTTGTGCCGCTGTAGAGCCGTCCATCGAGAATCAGCCCAGCGCCACAGCCCGTCCCGAATGTGATGAAGATCATATTTTGCGTGCCGCGTCCGGCGCCGAAACGCCATTCGGCGACGGCATCCGCATTCGCGTCATTTTCCAGATGGATATGCGTGCAATGCGGAAATTCCTCGTGTAGCATCTCGACGATATGCACATCATCCCATCCCGGCAGATTCGGCGGCGACTGGATAATGCCTAAACGGCTGTTGAGGGGGCCGCCACAAGCGATACCGATTCCATGCACATCATCGCGCGCTGCTCCGGCGGCTGCCAGCATCGTATCGCATTCGCTCACTAAGCGCGCAATGCACTCCTGCGGTGTCAATCCGGCAGTCGGCCACACACGCCGATCAACGGGCACAAGCGCGTCGTCCTGTGCGCTCTTGCTACTGCCTAAAATTGCGGTGGATTTTGTTCCGCCGATATCAAATCCGAGATAAAAAGTCTTCATACTGCATTAAAGTAATGTCCATTTTCTCTCCTGCCACAATGCGCACAGGATTTTTCGTTTGATGTGGCGCACAGCGTGATAAAAAAACTCTTTAATTGAACAAACGATGACGAATTCCTCTTATGAGCTGCAAGTATATGCTGCGGTTTTAGGGAAGATCCTAGGTGTGTATTTCGGGCGGCCGATGGAAGGCCATAGCCGGGAGCGCATTCGCGAGCGCTGGGGCGAAATCGCCGGATATGTCCATGAAGATTGCAATTGTCCACTGATTGTCGCAGATGACGATTTAAGCGGCACATTCACATTCATCCGCGCGCTTGAGGATTCGGGGCTATACGCGAAGACTCCCGATCGGTTCTTTGGCGAGACGTGGCTCAACTACTTATTGGAGAATCAGACGATTCTCTGGTGGGGCGGCATGTCCCACTCGACCGAGCACACTGCGTATTTGCGCTTGAAGCACGGCATTGAGTCGCCGCGTTCCGGATCGATGGAGCTCAATGGCAAGAAAGTATCAGAGCAGATTGGCGCGCAGATTTTCATCGATGGCTTTGGCATGGTCGCGCCAGGCAATCCCGCATTGGCCGTTGAGCTTGCCGGCAAAGCGGCGCGCGTTTCGCACGACGGCGTTGCAGTGCACGCAGCGCAAGTCGTCGCGGCAATGGTCAGCATCGCATTTGAAGTCAAGGACATCCATAAAGTAATGGATGAAGCGATTCGCTTTATTCCTCAAGATTCGTTGATTGCCCAGATTCACCGTGATGTGCGCGCGTGGTGCAAAGAAGACGGCAATTGGGAAACGACGTTTGCGCGCATCAAAGACGTCTATGGCTATGAAAAATACGACGGAAACTGCCATGTCGTTCCCAACCATGCAGTCATGGTGATGGGATGGTGCTATGGCGACAATAATTTCTACCGGACAGTGCGCATCACATGTTCGGCCGGCTGGGACACCGACTGCAATGCCGGCAATGTCGCATCGGTTGCAGCGCTGATTGCGGGGCTGGACAAGATCAATGCCGATTACGATTTCCAGTCGCCGACTGCAGACCGGCTGTTCCTGCCGACTGCGGATGGCACGGAATCCTCGACTGATGCGCTCCGCATTGCGTTGATGATTGCCGCAATTGGCCGCAGATTGAATGGCGAAGCGTCGCTTCCCGCGCCCAAGAATGGCGCGCGACATCATTTCTCGCAACCGGGCGCACTTCATGGCTATCTGCTGGATGAGACGGCATTTGCCAACCGCGGATGCGCAAAATTAAGCAATCCGCGTGGCGAATCACTGGATATGGAATTTGCCATCGGCGCAGGCAAGAGTGCACGCGTCATCACGCCAATTTCAATGCGGAATGCAATCAACAGCGCATATTCCTACTTGGGGACGCCATGGCTGAACAACGGCATGACCGTGCATTTGCGCGGAAAGCTAGCCGGCATGCAAGGCATCGCGAAACTGCGCTTGCTCGTCAATACAGTCAATAACGAGGAGTTCTACTCCGAACCGCTTCTGCTCGACAAAGATGGCGCCATCGCGCTGGACTGGGAAATTGCGTGCGGTGCGAATTCATCATTGATGGAATTCGGATGGGTTGTCGATGCGGACAAAAATGCAAGCGGAATCATCCATGTCGATTCTGTTGATTTTTCCGGCACATCCGAATTGGATTACACCGACGGCTTCCCACTCATCAACAATAACGCGAAGAAGATTCCGGGATGGATCTCCTCGATGGATTACCACCGCGGGCCATTTGACGGCGATGGCGACGCAAAGCCAATCTATTTTGGCGAAAACGAAAATATCGGCATCATGGAAACCGGCGGGCGTTTCTGGGGCGACTGCGTCCTCGAGTGCAATTTCCGCATTCACGCTGCTGACCGCGCGGGAATCATCATGCGCTGGCAGGGAATGCGGCGCCACTACTTCTTCCGCTTTACGGCAGGCAAAGTACAGCTCGTCCGATGCTTCTATGGCGACACTGTTCTGGCGGAAACGGCATTCGAGTGCGAACCCGATCACGCGTACGCGATGGTTGCACGCGCAGAAGGCGCGCATCTCTCACTCTCATGCGATGGCCGCGAGCTGCTGGCGGCAGATGACGCGACACTACCCACGGGCGGTGCGGGATTCAGAGTCGAATGCGGTCTTTTCGGCTTCGATAAACTCAAGATTCATGCTCAATCTGCAAAATAAATAATTCGCAACAATAAATTCATAGCAACAATGTTCTCGCTTTACAAAATCTTCACTTCTCATGCGGTGCTCCAGCGCGAGCAACCAATTGTCTTTTCCGGCTATGGCGCAACGCCGCACGCTACTGTGACTGCAGCTTTTGCCGCCAAAGAGAGTAGCACTACTGCTGCCGATGACGGCACGTGGGCAGTCACATTTCCCGCGATGACTGCAGGCGGTCCATACGACTTCAATGCCAAATGCGGCGATGAATCCGTCGCGCTCAACGACTTGCTGATCGGCGATGTCTGGCTGTGCTCCGGCCAATCCAATATGGAAATGCCGCTCTGGAATAGCTTCCCATTCTTTCGCGCCGGCAATGGCGATGTCGCCGCCGCAGCAGCGAATTATCCGATGTTGCGCTTGTACAACTCCAATCTCTGCCGGAGATTATCAACAAACGGTCCATTGAACGATGACAACGGCCCGGGCTGGACGCAATGCACTCCGGACGACGCCAGTGCATTCAGCGCATGCGGATTCTTCTTCGGACGCAAGCTGATGCAGGAGCTCGACATTCCGATCGGATTAATCAGCTCTTCATGGGGCGGCACTGACATTGCGGCATGGATCTCGCAAGAGAAATATGAAAAAGAGGGCTGCAGTGAATTTCTCAAGAACCGCGACAAAGCAATTGTCGATACGCAAGACGAAGTAGAGTCGATGGAGGAATTTCAGGCTTTAGTAAAAAAATGGGTAGAGAGTTTCAACACGACTTATCGCGAACCAGGGAAAGAAGAATATGCCAAATGGCTACAGCCGGATTATGATGACTCCGACTGGGATCGTGGCGAGAAAAAATTCATCATACCGGAACCGGGCGAAAAAATCTACCGCTGCACATTTGAGCTGCCGCCGGAAATGGCGAATCAGGAATTGCAGATCAAGCTCGGCATCATAAATGATGTCGATGAGACTTATCTGAATGGCAAGCTGATCGGTAGCACAACCATCGATGTCCCGGGCTACTGGAACGTATCGCGTAAATACACAATCCCGGCAGGCGTGGCTAAAGCCGGACGCAATGTCCTAGCGATTGTGCATGACAACCATTACGCAACCGGCTCATTCTCGCCCAAAAAGCCTGTCACTATCGAAGTCAAGAGCAATCCGGCGATGCGCGTCGAGCTGACTCAATGGTGTGCAAAAACCGCATTTGTCGTAGACAGCAACAAGATCGGAGTACGCCCGACTGAAAACTTTACCAAACAGAATATCCCGTGCGTGCTCTTTGACGGCATGATCAATCCATGGCTCAAATATGCGATTCGCGGTGTCATCTGGTATCAGGGCTGCCACAATAACGGTCAGCGCGTGTATTATGTCCATCACCGCTATCTCATCGAGGACTGGCGGCATCAATGGCATAATCCCAATATCCCGTTCTTCCTCGTGCAGCTGGCCGGATATGCGGAT
>CAVGNO010000001.1:16091-41508 GCA_963630475.1 Blautia faecis
GAATTCGACCATTTTACGGTCGAGGACGGCGGAAAAGTGCGCGTGTTCTTCAAGCATACTGACGGCGGGCTATGCACACGCGACGGCAAAGCGCCCGGCGCATTCGCACTTGGCGATGACAATGGCGTCCTGCGCTGGGCAAATGCGGCAATTGACGGCGATACCGTCGTTGTCTCTACGCCAGACGTCGCAAAGCCGACGCGCGTGCGCTATGCGTATGCAGGCTATCGCGGCGACTGCAACCTCATGAACGGCGCCGGCTTCCCCGCCGTGCCCTTCCGCTCCGATAAAGGGGACTATACCAACGAAGTGGTGGGATAACGGAATAAAACGGAAACGGAGGACAACGGATTTTAACGGATATAAACGGAGGATAACGGAATCCGTAAATATCCGTTTACGTCCGTTTACGTCCGTTTACGTCCGTTTACGTCCGTTAATTTCCGTTAATCCGCAACAGGATAGCCATACCGCTCCAGTCGTGGAGGTTGGTGATGGTCAGCGTTCCATCCTTCAGCGCAGTTTTTGCGGTATCGTCGCTGAAGGATGCGGCGATATGCATATTTTCCGGAACCGTAATTGAGACTTCGTTTTCGCACTCGCCGAATGTATGAATGACGAGCAGTTGCGCATCGGCGTTAGAGCGGCGGAAGAGTTGCCAGCCACGTGCGTGGCGCCATGACTCGTCTTTGAGATGCAATTCTGTGCGGCTGATGCCGTCGGCAATCAGCGGTTTGAGCTGATGATAGAATGCGAGTGCTTCATCCATGCGTTTCTTTTGCGCATCGGAGAGCAGATCGATATCCCCGGAGATGCAGAGGCGGCCAATCATCGCCGCGCTGAGTGAGTAGCAGATGCGCGCATCGTCATCCCAATCATGCAAGACTGCCCAGACTTGGTTTGCGCGATATGGGATTTGCAGTACGGTACCGGCGGCGACCAGCGGAATGATCGGGTCTTCGTGTGCATCGGAGAAGCTAGCCATATCGCCGAGATGCATCCAAGCCGGTGTCAAGCGGTGTCCGCCAGACGCGCAGATTTCCAGAGTCAGATCGGGCAAGCGCTGCTTCATTTCCGTGAAGAATTGCTCAACGCCGCGGAAATATTCCATAAGGCCTTCCATGGTTGAGCCATTGGGAGTATCTGCGCCAGTGAGTGCGGAGTTATAATCGACTTTGATATAGCCGATGCCGTTCTCGCGCAGGAAATCGGTCACGCGTTCATGCATCATCGCGCGCACTTCGGCTTTGCGGAAATCCAGCGCTTGCGTATCCCAATAATCCGCGTGGGGGACGCCATGGCAGCGCACAGCGAATTCCGGGTGATCCTCGCCAAGATGCGTATTATGCGGTGTGAGCTGCTCGAATTCGAACCAGATGCCGGGGATAAAGCCCATCGCGCGAATTTTATCGCAGTATGCTTTCATGCCGTGTGGGAAACGCGTCGGCGATGTCTGCCAGTCGCCCTTGCCCTTATATTTGCTCTCATCCTCGCGGTACCATCCGTCGTCCATCACGAAATACTTGATGCTGCGGCCTTTGAGCGCTTCTACCAGCTTGAGCATCTTCTCTTCAGTCGGTGCGCACCACGTCTTGCAATACTCGTTAAAGACTGCGGGAAAATCGGCTTCGTTGCGGCTGTAGCCGACATGATGATGCTGCGGCCATTGCGTGAGGCGGTTGAGCGCATCCTGCGCATCGCCCTTGACCACGGTCAGCAATGCCGGAATACCGCTGATCTTTTCGCCGGGCGCGAGTTTACGGGACCAATTGCCGAATTCGGCATCCGGCAATCCGCCAGCGAGGTTGATATAATCGCCGAGGCGGTTGAGTTCCAATTGCCACGGTCCGTAAGTCGCCAGTTGCACACCCCATGTGACGCCGACGCCGCGGTCTTCGAAGCCCGCCCAGGGGAACCATCGCTTGACCGGCATGGATGAGCGCTGTCCGAAACGCTCGGCGCGGTAGATGGCGGGCGTCCACGCGCGTTCCAGATTCAAGTGTTCGATTGTATCATCGATTTGCCGTCCTTCTGCCGCCCAAAATGCACACGTGCGATGGAGATGATAGCGTCCCGGTGCGTCATCCGCTGCAAATGGCGAGAGCATCCCGAGTTGGAAGCTGTCGAGCATATCGATGACAAGCACATTTGAGCCGGCATTTTCCAGCGTAGTATTCACTTCGAAGAGCTTTTCGCCGGGATGCCACGTCAGCGTCTGCGTCGCAATGATGCCATGCGCCGGATGACGGAAGACAGTGCGGATGACATCGCCGTCCTTCTCCTGCGAGACGAATTCGAGACGGCGAGTTGTGCAGTTGCTCACCATGCTTTCGCCGGACGCATAGCCGGCAGCGACGCCGTCGCCCTGCACATGGCACTGCACCATATTCTCGAGCGTGACGGACGACATCGTCGATTTATTCGCAAGGCAGATGCCGCGGCATGCAGTCGTCTGCGTAATATCCGACGGGTGTTCGGGAATCTGCTCTTCCATCCCGGTGGGGATGATAGTGAACGCAAGCGCGGCGTCCTTCTTGAAGAACAGCACAGTCATGTCACCGCATTCAAAGCGGCTGAATAAATCGAAGGGTATCATGGAGATTTATTTGACGTAGAGTAGTTTGATATTGCGCAAGCGATAAGTCACTTTGCGGTCGATGTTGCAAGTATTGAAGCCGATTGCAATATCGGTAGCCTCTTCCGGTTCGGGGATTGCGCCGATCGTGTAGACGACGCAGTGTTTCCAGCCGGGCTTCTTTGGCGCTTCGTAATGAATTGCGCGACCGCTGTAATATACCAGCGGATCCTGGTACCCCTTGCTCACCGAATACTCATCGACCCAGATGTCAAATTCGATGCCGATGACATCTGCGAGCGTGCCCTTCGCGAATTTGAAGCGCGGATATAACCACGTATTCATCGGCGTCGGCACTTTCATTGAGAATTCGATTGCACCTTCTTCGGGGACATCTCGCGCGCTCACGCCGCCCGCACCCGCAGGCGTCCAATTCTTTGCCTTCTCCGTGCCGGCAAATGGCCGTGCTTCGAGATCACCTGCTTCGGGGTAGCATACTTGAATAACCGCAGGCGAGCATGGCTTGCCGTCGAATTCGCCGATTGCGACGATGTCCTCGATAATGCCACCAGTGACAAAGTCCAGATCGACTGCGACGTCAAATTTCTCGGTCTTCATGGGCTGGACGGTGATTTGTGGTCCGGTCACATTCTTGACGCATCCGCCGAAGGAGACTTTGCCTGTGCGCGGCTTGTCTCCGAGATTCGTCACTTCGACCGTGAGTTTTGCGCGCGGCGCAGTCGCGTTTGTAACAAACATCAGCTCCTTCGCATCCTTGAGCCCTTCGCCAGAGTGCAGATTGACAATCATCGTGCGATCGAATTCATCCGTCTTCGGCAGATCGTATGTGAACATCGCGCGTTTACTCACTTCGATTCCGGACAATCCGCTGATATACGCAGTCTGTGTGGAAAGCGGCAGCACAAGCTTGCCGTCAGTCACAGTCATGACAGTCGGCGTTCCGTAGAGATTGCGTGCGCAGTACTCGCCATTTGGCTGCGTGAGTGTGAGCGTCTCTGCGCCATCTGCATTTTCGCGCCAATATGCCATAGTCTGCGTTCCGTCGTCATGCTGGAAGAGATGCGCTTTCACGCCTTCTGCGGGATTGAGCGAACCGAGATATTCAGCGGGTGCGAGCAGCGTATTGAGGACGGAGAACGCGGCCAATGCGGGACGTGCCGACCAGTCGTCATTGACCATGCTCCAATCCTTGAAGCCGTTCCACTCATGCATTTGCGGCAGTGAGAAGCTACATGTCAGAGCGATTCCGAGATCTTGCATTGCAAGCTGGCTCTTCGTATACCAATCCGCGCGGTCAGTCTGCTGTTTGAGGGACTGCAATTTGAATTTCTCGCCGTTATAGCCGATTTCTGTCGCTTCGCCGCCATCGTAAGAGCTGCATTCGGTGATGAAGAAATTGCAATTCTCCAAGCCATAGTCTGCCATCACTTTGCGATAGCGCTTCAGCGCATCGCAATATGTATCGATGCCGGAATAGACGTGGATGCACATTGCGTCATAGAATTCGGTCATGCCATTTTTCATGCCGGCCTTCATATACGGCGCGTTAAGATAGCTCGCGCTCATGATCGTGACATCGGGATCGACGGAGCGGATGCCAAGATATGTCGCTTTAGCGGACGCAGCATAATTCCACGCCATCGGCCGCCCGAATGCCGTCGGTTCATTCCAGAATTCGATGCAATCATAGAGCCCTTTGAAATCGCGCGCGATAATCTGCGCATGTTCGTAGACCGACACGGGATTTGACATATCGCCGCCGCAAGGGATAATTGTATGCGTCGTCGTAAGACCGAGCGACTTCAGCCATTTGGATGCCTCAAGCGCTTTCTTGCTGTAATGCTCATGGCGCTGGAAGTTCGTGCCGACACGTACGGAGTGGAAGCCAGCGCGCGCGGCAGTATTCACGATAGTGTGATAGCGCCAGCCGGGGAATGCAATGTCGGGACGATTATGACCATACGGATTACCCAAGTCAATCTGCGAATCGACGCTATACGGCGCACGCTTGCCCTCCGGCAACGCAACGCGGTCCGCGACGACGCAGAAATTGCGCGGATGGAAGTACTCCCAATGCTTTGATTTGAGCGTCATGAAGTAGTATCCGCACGGCAATTTCGGGAGGATATTGCGGCCGGGCTTAATACTACCGCGCTGCACTTCCTTGCCGTCAAGCGCCGTGATCACATATTGCGCATCTTCGGGAATGACGCAATTGAATGCGAGGGGTTCGGAAAGATAGAACATCGCCGCGGGCGCATCTGGGCGCAATGCCAGGACGGTGTCGATTTTATCCGCACGTGGAGTCACGGTTGCGCTCTTGCCGGTGATGCTCCAGTTACGCCATTGCCACGCGATTTTCTCGCAATCGCCGGAGAGCTTGACGCCGAAGCGGTTGTATTGCGTGAAGTCTTTATCCGCCGGCAATTTCACCGTCACATTCTCGTACTCGCCTTGCTTGGTGAGCTTGAAGGGGACTTCGAGTTCCGGCATGCCATCGCCATAGAATTTGAGCGCAGTCACAGTCAATGCGGATGCGGTCGGCTCATCCAGCTTTATTTCGAAGCTGATTTCTTGTGCGCCGGCGAGCGACTCAACGGGCTGCAAAAGAAATGACGGAATTGCGGTCAATGCGCCCTGCTGTCCAGGCTTCTTCTGGATGTTGTAAACAGTGATGCCCTCGTTGAGGACGACCGTGCATTCAAACTCATTGGTCGAACGCTCGCCTTCGAATGTATAGACTTTCGGATGGCTCACCATCGCGGGAAGCCATCGCTGGCACTCATTGAGCGATTCCGACCAATGGAATTTCTCACCGGCAAAGAGCGAACACGTGAGACATGCAAGCAGTGTAATCGTGGATAATGTTTTCATTGTATGTCAGATGGTGGGGGGATTTACCAGAAGAAGCTGCTGTCACAAGTGGCCAGGCCGATTTGCTCCGGCACTCCGCGGCGGCCGTTATACCAGAGGCGCCAGAATTTACCGTCGTAGCAGACAGCCGGCTTATAGCACGCGTCGGCATCCCATGCATCGGGTGTCGGCCGCACAATCGGATTTGCGGGGAATTGCTCCCAATTGCCGACGCCATCTTTGGAACGCGCAAGATAGATCTGCGCAAATGAGTCGGTCGTGAAGCCGATATAGAACATGTAGAACCACTCGCCAATTTTGAGGACATCGCATGCAGTCACTTTAATCAGCGGCCATTCTTTGACATCGTGCGCAGCAAATGCAGGCGTATTGAGCGGCTTCTCCCAAGTGATGCCATCTGCGCTCTCCGCATAGCCAATGGCATCCGGCTCATAGAATTTCCCGGGATTGCTCATTGCGGAATACCACATCTGGAAACGCCCGGATGCGTCATCAAAGAGGACATGTGGGCACATCACGCCGTACTTTTCCCAATCGTAACTGCCCTCGATCACCATCTTGTGGTCGTACTCCCAAAGCACGCCATCCTTGCTAGTTGCATGATAGATGCGTGCATGACCGGGCACAATCGGTCGCGCTTGACCGCTGTAGTAGATATGATAGATGCCATCGCGCTTGAGCACGCACTGGCGGTTGATGTGGCACTGTCCGCCATTATCCAGCGCAGCCGGTGCAAGCACAATGCGCGGAGCGGACCACGTCACTGCGTCATCACTTTCGCAAAGCGCAATCGCGTTTTGCGGACGCCAGCTCAAATACATGCGATAGCGATGATGCGGGGCTTCGTCGATGAGAATGCACGGATCAAACATCGTGCCCCAGTCATCCCATTTGATTACTGGGTTTTCTGAAGATTTTTTCCAAGATGCGAGTGTATTCATAATCAATTATCCGTTTATCACGGTGCTGTCGCCAATCGATGCGGTTAGTTTACCATCATGGAAGCGCAGTGCGCACCACGTGCCATTTGTGATGGTGATTTCCTCACCACCGGCAGTCTTCATCATCGCTTTGAAGCTATGGCGTTTGCGGCGTGCGAGGCGGTCGTGATAGGAGATGCGGCATGAGAAGAGGCTCGTATCCGCAATGCGCCCATGCGCGGCGAAGACGACAACGTGATCGCGGCCATCAGCGCTCGCATAAGTCGTGTAGTAGGCATTTTCCGCAAAGACGCGCGTTTCTTCTTCCGGCAGCAGTGTGCGCAACAGCGCGAGCAAGTCTTCGCGCGGATCCGCCAGCGGCATATAATGCAATGCGCTATTGGGTGATTGCACGCAGACCACCTGCCCTTCGGCATTATACGACGCAATTGCGCCATTGAGCGTGACTGGGCAGCGCGCGTCGTAGCGCTCCAGTTCCCACTCATCCGGCACTGGCAACTGCTCATTCTCGGCATAGCCCGCACTAAGCTCCGCTAGCGTCAATTTTTCGATGCCGACTTGCGCGGCGAAATCCGCTTGGATGCACGCGCCATCAGTCGTATACATCGGCGGCACGCCGTAGACGACGACTGCGACACCGGATGTCGCAATCTCTTTGAGCGCAGTGTATGCTTCAGATGTGAGCGTGTAGCAATTCGGCAATACGACCGCTTCGAATTTGCGCGCGCCACAGTAGAGCTTGCCATCGATGACTTTACCGGCCGCCAATTCATCCCCGGTGATTAGATTTGCAGTGATGTTTCCATCAATCAGCGTCTGACAAGTATTCCCCAAGCTTGTGTATTGATGACGCACCAACCACTTTGGCGCAGCCGCCAACGACGCGCAGTCATAGAGCACTGCAACGCGCGGCGATGTGCGCATGCCAGCCAGGAAGTCATTGAATTGATCCAGTGCCTGCAAGTCTTTGACATGCGCGCTGTGTGCAGGCTCGAGCTTCCAATTGCAAATGCCCTCGGAGGACTCGGAGAAGAAGATATTGAACCAGTTGATGTGATAGAGCATTTTGAAACGCGTCGCAAAATGCATATCCTCAATGATTGGCAACGTAAAGCCCCAGTCGTTGTAGTATGCATCGTCGAGTTTCAAGCCATTGCGGATGGAGTCCGCGAGCATGATATGCAGCGAGATACTGCGCATATCGCACTCCCACGACCCGTCCGTCCAAGCCGCAGTCAGCACATTGCCCAGCCGGAAGTAGTCGGTGACGCCGCCGGCCAGATCGCACGGCAGACCAGACCACGTCTGATGCGTGCCAAAGAGCAATTTATGTCCGGCTAGCTTTTCCGCATAGTCGTTATGCTTGCGCTGCGCTTCATAATTCATCCGCGTGAGTGCTTCGAAGTAGTCGAGGCGCACGCACACCGCTTTCGGCGAGTCGTCCTCTTCGCTCAAATACGGCAGCACATCGAGGAGGTCGTAGTTGAAATGCGCACGGAAGAAGTCGAGGAATGACCGCCCCGCCTTGAAGAATGCGAGGCTGCCGCTGCCCTTCGCCGGTTCATCCCATCCGAAGCCGTCAAGCGGAATACTTGCCAAGTCATCGAGCATCTCCTCTTGCGCTTTCAGATACTCCGGAGCAGTCAAATCCGGCAATGCACTCGTGCTGCTGGCGACAAAACACACTAGCTGTCTGCATTTGGTGTCCTTCAGTTTTCCGCAAATTTCATAGCCGTCATGAAAATTCTGATGCGCACATTCAAATTCGTCCTTACGCAGATGACGATAGTCGCCATCGGCTGTGCGCGTGTAGAGTTCCAGCGCGCGGAAGACGACGTGCGCGTTGTTATTCCAGACTGTCATGAATATCGGACGTTTGCTTGTAAAGCGGAAACGGCCGTCCGCGTGCACTGTGACGTGCTCGCATTTATAGAGCCACTGCTGTGCTTCAGGGAACCGCTCTCCGAATGCGGGTCCCCAGAAGCACGGGTCGGTATCCAGCATGCATTTCATGCCGTGCTGATGAATCATCTCACACAATGCTACGATGCAATTGCGCACTGCCGAGCCGCCCTGGTAGAGTGTCTGGCTGAAATAACGCCAGAAGATGATTGCAGTGCTATAGCCGTCTTCGGCCATGCGTCTGACCTCCGCTTCGGCCGCTTGAGGCGCATGAAGCCATTCCGGCGCAACGATAAATCCTGCGACTTGCTTTTTCATAGTGAAATTTATGCTGTAATATCTGAAGAGTATGTTCTACCGATTCAGCGACTGCCACACCGGTTCCAAATCGACAATTTGCTTCGTGCGCGCGGCTTGGTCGATTGCAAGCGCGTATACCGCACTTTCCAGTCCTTCGCTACCGCTGCATTTCGGCGCGTTGCCTGTCTGCATCGTCTCCAGGAGCGCTTTTACGATATATTCGTCACCGCCGCCATGCGCATCCGCACCGAAATCGTAGCAATGGACATCGTCCTCACCCATGCGTTTATAGCACAGCTTGCTGGCATACAGTTCGAGCTGCATCGTGCCTTCGGAACAGCAGAAGAGCATCCGGCGTTCGGGAAGTGGATTGGACATCGTGCATTGGAATGTGACAATGACGCCATTGCGGTATTCGGCGATGCTGCTCTGGTTATCCATCAAATCTTTGTCGCTAGTAAATGGTGATGGCTTGCCATGCGGATCCATCCAGCTACAGAATGTATCGCGGCCGTATTTCGCCATCAGCGCATCATTTTCCGGAATAAAGAAGTCGCGACGGCCAAAGGAGACGACACGGCTCGGCAGTGATGCGCAATACCAGTTGATTAAATCCAGATCATGACAGCACTTCTCCAGAATATGCGGTCCGGCGATGGCGGTATTGCGGCGCCAGTTGCGCATGATATAGCCGCCGTGATCCGGTGGGATATTTTCATCGGCATTGATCGCCAGCAGTTTGCCCAATACTCCGGACGCAAGGATTTCCTTCGCTTTGCCATACAGCTTGCTGTAGCGCAGAACAAAGCCCGTCGCAAAGAGCACATTTGCACGCTGACTTGCATCAAAAATTTCCTGGCAATCTGCAATGCTTGTCGCTAATGGCTTCTCGCTGAAGACATGCTTTCCTGCCGCAAATGCCGCAAGAATATGCTCCTTGTGAAATGCATTCGGTGAGAAAATCATCACCCAGTTAATGCCCGGCCGCGCAATTGCCTCCTGATAGGAATCACATAGACTTTCTTCCGAGAGATTCCATTCGCGCAATGCCATTTTCGCGACATCGACATCCGGATCATATAACGCCGCAATATGCACTGCGCCCTTGGCTTCGCGCAGTAAATGACCAATTACACAACGGCTACGCGCACCCGCGGCAATCACCGCAATCTCAATAGACATAAAACAATCCTCAATATCTCTAAACACTAGAGCAGCAGGCAAAACTCAACATGATACCTGCTGCCCGCTGAAACAAACTAGAAACCATTACCATTGATGCGGTCAAAATTGCCCACAGAAAGCGGATGTGAAGTACCGACAGCACCAAGTACGATTCCCCAACCACGCGCAATGTAAGCTTTGCTCTGCGTCGCAACCGATCCATCCATATACAACGCGTTCGCATTGCCAGTGTGACCGTATGCCCAGCTCTGACCATTGCACGCCAAGTAGGCGACTTGTGACGGAGAACGCTGCTTCGTCGAACCGCCATCATCCATGGAATAGACACTCGGACTCGAAATACGGAAACCGCATTTACTATCTACCCGAAGATTTGCATTCGCGTTATAGATGCATGGAGTACGTGCAGTAATTGACGTATAAAGCCACTGACTACCCGCGACATTTCCCCAGTCATCCCAACTGCCGTACTTCTTCAACTCCAATTGATACTTCTTTTCCTTGCTCAATGGACAGAAGATCAGATTTGCAAATGAACCAGGACCAACACCGCTGTTCTTGCCCATCACATCCAATGTCTCCCAACCATGCAATGAATCAATGTCATTCGCCGAAGTCGGCGCGTTCATCCAAAAACTCCAGTCATCACTGTCATTCGCATAAATGTGCAAATACAACCCAAGCTGCTTGTGCTGATTGACACACTGGATCGTACGCGCTTTCTCACGCGCTTTCGCTAATGCCGGCAAAAGCATCGATGCAAGTATGGCTATAATCGCGATGACAACTAACAACTCTATGAGCGTGAATGATTTCTGTCTCATTTTTTATCCTTCCATATAAGTGTTTTTTTACTGGGGGGGGGGTAAAAGCATGCTGTTAGTAATATTCTAGACAATGTATGCACTCCTTCAAATAGTGCATACAAAATATTTCGACGGAAACGGAGGATGACGGAAGATAATGGATATAAACGGAGGATGACGGAATCCGTTTACGTCCGTTAATTTCCGTTTCCGTTAAACACAGAATCGCGTTCGCACAGCGCCATCGGGAGACGCAGTGCGAAACGGGGGATTTTTCCGTTGCACAACAGCGTCAGCTTATCGAATAGCAGTTTGGCGACATTTGCGCGGTCTATTCCGACAGTTGTCAGCGCGGGATGGCATGCTGCGGCATTTCCGAAGCCCTCGAAGCTGATCACCGACACATCATCGGGGATACGCAGGTGATGCGTTGCCAGTGCGGAATACACTCCGGATGCGCTGCTGTATGAATCGATGAATATTCCGTCGAAATTGCGGCCATATTTCCGCAGATATTTTTGCAGTGTCTCTTCTGCACGCACTGCTCCTTTTTCGCCGGATTCGGACTGACAGTCTATTTTCACACAGGGGACATTGCGTATTTTTGCATAATTGCAGAATGCGGCGATGCGTTCGACAATATCGGAGAGGGGCGGCTCGCTCTGGATTGCGAGGATGCGCTGGCACCCACGTTTGATGAGATACTCCGCGGCGAGCATTGCGCCGCCGACATTATCGAAATTCACGGTCGAGAGCGGTCCATCGGTGAGTGATTTACAACATGCGATGACCGGCTTATCCAGCGCAAGCAAGTATTTGAGATCATTTGCAGAGAATGGCCGGCTGTCCCCGACGAGCAGGACGGCATCCGATTGCCGCACTGGCCATTTGTCAAAGAGCATGCTCTCGGGCGCGTATTTATGCTTGACAAGTCGAAAGTCACTGCGGCCGGCCAAATATGCCTCCAATAACTTCGTGAGCGTCTCAATCTCCGTGCTCGGCCAGTCGGGGAGCGCATAAAAGATCATCTTGCCATTGAAATCCCGGCTGCGGCGGCAAAAGAAGCCAAGACCGCGCACATTTTCAATCAAGCCTTCTTCGGCCATCCGGGTGAGCGCACCAGTGACTACCCGCAGATTGACGCCATACTTGCGCATAATCGCGCGTTGTGACAAAAAGCGCTCGGCAGGCGCATACTTCCGGAGTTCATCCGTCAGCGTTGCGTAGAGAGCATCAATCTGCGGTTGCAGCCTCATGGTGATTTACGCACTGATGACCGCGCGCAGGATGCCAATCGCTTTCTCCAGCTGCGGCATCGGGATATTGAGCGCAGGAAGCAGTCGGATTTTGTCTTTGGCAGTCAAGCAGAGCACGCCTTTTGCGATGCAGTCATTGACGACATCCTTTGCGGGGCGTGTCGTCTTGATGCCAATCATCAATCCCATTCCGGTGACAGACTCGACGCCGTGTGCGTCTTTAAGCGCATTGAAGATGTACGCGCTTTTGCTGCACACATCGTCGAGAAATGCGTCATCGATGCGGTTGATGACGCTGATTGCACCTGCGCAACAGACGGGATTGCCGCCGAATGTCGAACCGTGGTCGCCAGCGCAAAGCACGTCGGCGACTTTTTCGCCCATCAGCGTCGCGCCAAGCGGCAAGCCGCCACCCAGGCCTTTTGCAGTCGAGACGACATCTGGCGTGATGCCGTAGTTCATGTATGCATAGAGCTTGCCGGTGCGGCCATTGCCAGTCTGCACTTCGTCGATCATCAGCAGGATGTCGTGTTCTGCAGCGTATTGGGCCACGCCATGCACGAAATCGGCATCCAGCGGAATGACGCCGCCCTCGCCCTGAATGCACTCCATTAGAATCGCGGCAGTCGGATGTGCTTCGACGGTTGCGATGAGCTGCTGCAGATCATTTGCGGGCGTATGCACAAAGCCGGGCGTGAGCGGCTGAAAGAGCTCATGAAAATGCGCTTGGCCAGTCGCGGCAAGCGTTGTGAGCGTCCGGCCATGGAAGCTGTTGCATAGCGTCACGATTGTCGAGTATTGCGGACCGCGTTTCTGTGCTGCGTATTTGCGCGCGACTTTGATTGCGCACTCGTTTGATTCCGCGCCGGAATTGCTAAAGAAGACGCGTTTCATGCCCGTACGTTCGCACAGCAGCTGCGCCAATCGCACGCACGGATGCGTGTAGTAGAGATTCGAAGTGTGCTGCACGGCATCCAGCTGGCTGATTACTGCCGCTTTCCACTGTGCATCGCCAATGCCGAATGCAGTGACGCCGATGCCGCTGCCCAAGTCGATATATTCCTTGCCGTCGGCATCATAGAGCAACGATCCTTTGCCGGAGACGATTTCGACGGGGAAGCGCGCGTATGTATTTGCGACGTATGTTTTATCGAGTTCCTTCCAATTAGTCATCGTTCCTTCCCCTTTATTCGCGAATCAGCGTGCCAGCGCCTTCGTTAGTGAGCAGCTCCATGAGGATGGAGTGCGGAATGCGCCCATCCATGATGATGGTTTTGCGCACGCCCATTTTGATGGCGTTGATGCAGCATTCGACTTTCGGAATCATCCCGCCGGAGATGACTTTCTCATCGAAGAGCTTCTTGGCTTCGTCGATTGAGAGCTCGGGAATGAGCGATGATGCGTCATGCGGATCGCGCATGATGCCAGCGATGTCAGTCATCATGATCAAGCGTTTCGCATGCAATGCGCCGGCAATCCACGCAGCAGCAGTGTCGCCATTGATGTTGTATGCATTGCCTTCCTGATCGCAGCCGACTGTCGAGATGACCGGGATATAGCCTTTTTCGAGCAAGTCATGCACCGGCTGGATATTGACTTTCGTAATTGTGCCGACATAGCCCAATTTGGGATCTTTCGTCTTGGCTTCAATTAGACGGCCATCCATACCGCAGATGCCCATCGCATGGCCGCCATGATGCTCAAGCATGCTCACGAGGCTCTTATTCACTTTGCCTGCCAGAACCATCTGGACAATATCGACGGTCTCGCGGTCAGTCACACGCAATCCATCGACAAATTCCGGCTTCTTGCCGAGGCGGTCCATCAATTCGCTGATTTCTGGGCCGCCGCCGTGGACGAGAATCACTTTGACGCCAATCAGCCACAGCAGCACGATGTCTTCCATCACTTGCTGCTTGAGCTGCGGATTGATCATCGCGTTGCCGCCGTATTTGACGACGACTACCTGGTTGCGGTATTCGCGAATATACGGTAGCGCTTGAGTGAGGACTACTGCGCGCTCGGCATTCGAGAGGCTGAAACTATCCTTGCTCATGTTCTGTAGTCTCCATTGATTTTGATGTAATCGTACGTGATGTCGCACCCCCAGCACGTGCATTCGCCTGCGCCTTCGCTCATTGCGATGCGGATGACAATGTCGTGCTCTGTCAGGATAGCTTTCGCCAGCGCTTCATCAAAGAGGAGTCCGCGCCCTTTGCGGCAGACATCGATATGGCCTGCGGCACTCTCGAATGCGACATCGACGCCATCCGGATTGAATTGCTCGCCCGAGTAGCCCATTGCGCAAAGCACGCGCCCCCAGTTCGCATCCGCACCGAAGATTGCGGCTTTCGTAAGCGTCGAGGAGATGACCGATTTCGCAATCACTTCTGCCGATGCGTCATCCTTCGCGCCGCTCAATGTGCATGTGATGAGGTGTTTTGCGCCTTCGCCGTCGGACGCCATCGCAATTGCCAGTTTCGTGCACAGCGACTTCAATGCCGCGACAAATTCGCGGTAGTCGTCATTTTTTTCTGTGATGAGCGCGTTGCCAGCCATACCATTGGCCATCACGCAGCATGTATCGTTGGTCGAAGTATCGCCATCGACGCTGATGCGATTAAAGCTGACTGCGACTGTCTCGTGCAATGCCGCGCGAATCATCTCGGGCGAGATTGCGCAGTCGGTAGTCAGGAAGCAGAGCATCGTCCCCATATTGGGATGAATCATTCCGGAGCCCTTTGCGATGCCGCCGATGCGGATGACTTTGCCGCCGACAGTGCACTGCACGGCCATCTCCTTCTTCACAGTATCGGTCGTCATAATTGCGCATGCCGCGCCATCAGAGCCAGCTTCATCCGCGCTAATCATGCCGTATAACGCCGGCATATTGTCAGTGATGACTTTGGCATTGAGCTCTTGCCCAATCACGCCAGTGGATGCGATGACGACATCATCTGCTACGCAACCGACAACTGATGCGACAGCTGCGCATACTTCCTGCGCATGCTTCTCGCCATTGGGCGCACACGCATTCGCATTGCCGCTGTTGATGACTGCCGCTTGTGCACGGCCATCATGCAAGTGTTCGATATCCAGGAGGATATGCGCGGCTTTCACCGCATTTTTCGTATACACCGCAGCGCATGAACAGACGCATTGCGACACAATCAGCGCGACGTCCTTCTTATTGACATTATGGCTCTTTACGCCGGCGTGAATGCCGGCGGCGCTGAAGCCCTGGGCGGCACAGACACCGCCACGAATAAATTGTATCATCGGGAAATTTCCTTGTCTAGGGATTAAGGCCGAAAGCCGGCTCGCATCCCAGTACGATATTCATATTTTCTATGGCGGCGCCGGAAGCACCCTTGCCGAGGTTGTCGAAAAGCGCGGTAATTGTCGCGCGCTCATCATTGCCCGCAATGACCAGCTGTAAGCCGTCAGTGCCGGCTTTGGCGTTGCCATAGAGCTTCTCCGCATTATCAACTTCGTCCATCCGGACTGAAATCAGCGGCTGACATGCATAAAAATCGGCGTAGAGTCGTCGGAGTCGAGTAAGCGTCGGCGCGCCTTTATATTGTGACAGATGCAACGGCACAGTCGTCGCCATGCCTTTGTAATAATTTGCGACAATCGGTGAGAAAAGCGGCGCGTTGTCCAGTCCGCAAATCTTCTTCATCTCCGGAAGATGCTTATGCGCTTGGCTGACGCCGTAGATGCCGGGTGAATCCAGCTGCGGCGCGCGTTGCGCGTCTTCGTATTCGGCGATCATCTTCTTTCCACCGCCAGAGTAGCCGGTCAGCGAGAAGCAGCTCAACAGCGCATCATGCGGAAGCACGCCGCTTGCAACCAGTGGATAGACGATGCTGATAAAGCCAGTCGCGTGACACCCCGGATTCGCAATGCGCTTTGACTTCGCAATCGCATCGCGGTAGCCAAGTTCCGGAAAGCCGTATGTCCACCCATCCGCAGTCCGGTGCGCAGTCGAAGTGTCGATAATGCAAGTATCGGGATTTTCGACCAGCGCGACCGCTTCAATTGCAGCGGCGTCCGGCAAGCAGAGGAAGACCACATCCGCGTCATTCATCAAGCGCGCGCGCTCCACAGGATCCTTCCGCTTCGCTTCGTCAATCGCCAATACGGCTAGATCACGCCGCGCACTTAAGCGCTCGTGAATTTGCAGTCCCGTAGTACCTGCACTACCATCGACGAAGATTTTTTTCATTGGAGAGTGTTGAATCTTTAGCAATTTATTGCGGAAGAGCTGTCAAACGACATAATATAAACAGCTTCCACGTTTTCTAGAGAAGATTATAGTGAAAAAAAACACGTGTGACGCCAGGCCGGGGACAAGCCACCGGCCTGATAATGCCTATAACAGATGGCGGTGGTACTCTTGCAAGCTGCAGACTTCGAAGCGGCCGCAGTCCTGCTGTTCGGCGAGACCGTGGATGGCGGCGGCGGCGCCTGCAATTGTCGTTGTGACCGGGATGCCGGCGGCAGTCGCGCCAGAACGCATCCGCGATCCGTCAGTTGCTTCGTTCGTATCGGCATCAGTCGTATTGATCACCCAGTTCACTTGCCGGTCCTGCACGAGGTCGAGCAGATTCGGGCGGCCTTCGGAGAGGCGGAAGAGCGCATTTGGCTTCAAGCCATTTTCCCACAGCAGCGTCGCGGTGCCGCGTGTCGCATAGAGCGTGTAGCCCAACCGCGTGAGCTCCTGCGCTAAGCCGACCGCTTCGGCTTTATCCTCGTCCTTAACCGATAGGAAGATATTTCCGGAGTCGGGCAGACGGCTTCCCGCTGCAAACTGGCTCTTCAGATATGCGATATTGACATCGCGGTCGAGGCACATCACTTCGCCAGTCGATTTCATCTCCGGAGTCAATGTGATATCGACGCCGGGGAATTTGACGAATGGGAAGACAGCTTCCTTGACTGCGTAATATGGCAATTGCACTTCTTCGGTGAAGCCTTGGTCGGCGAGGCTCTCGCCCAGCATGCACAGCGCTGCGACTTCTGCTAGATGGACGCCAATTGCTTTGCTGACAAATGGGATAGTCCGCGATGCGCGCGGATTGACTTCAATCATGTAAATCTGATCGCCCTTCACTGCCAGCTGCATATTCATCAAGCCGCAGACATGCAGTGCGGATGCGAATTGCCGCGCGTAATCGTGAATCTGCTCCAGCACAGTTTCGGAGAGGCTGATCGGCGGCGTGATGCTCGCAGAATCGCCGGAGTGGCATCCCGCCGGCTCGACGTGTTCGAGAATTGCGCCGACGACAGTCTGTTCGCCATCCGAGACGCAATCGACATCCAGTTCGACCGCGTGTTCGAGGAAGCGGTCAATCAATATCGGCTTGCCTGCGGAGATTTTTGCGGCTTCTTCGACAAAGCGGCGCAGTGATTCTTCGTGGCGCACAATCACCATTC
Organism: Blautia faecis; assembly: GCA_963630475.1. GTDB lineage: Bacteria > Verrucomicrobiota > Lentisphaeria > Oligosphaerales > Oligosphaeraceae > CAKUJM01. The sequence goes on from CAVGNO010000001.1 coordinate 33,391, forward strand.
CGCGGCCGCCGAGGACGAAGCTCGGGCGCACGAGCACGGGGAAGCCGATGTCATGCGCAATTGCCATCGCTTCTTCGGGCGTTGTCGCAATCCCGCTTTGCGGCTGCAGGATTCCGATTTTCGTTGCAAGCTGCTTGAAGAAATCGCGGTCTTCTGCGCGGTCGATGTCGTCCGGCGAAGTGCCGAGGATATTGACGCCGGCCGCTTTGAGCTGCTGGGCAAGATTCAGCGGAGTCTGGCCGCCGAATTGCACGATTGCGCCGAAGCACTGCTCGCGTTCGTAGATGTGGATGATGTCTTCGAGTGTGAGCGGCTCGAAATAAAGTTTGTCGCTAGTATCGTAGTCGGTCGAGACAGTCTCGGGGTTGGAATTGACCATCACGACTTCATAGCCCGCGCGATGAAGCGCATAAGCCGCATGGCAGCAGCAGTAGTCAAATTCGATGCCCTGGCCGATGCGGTTGGGTCCACCGCCGAGAATCATGACACTGCGTTTATCGGGATGCGCTTTTGGCGCGCTGCCATATTCAGCATAGCTACTGTAGTAGTATGGCGTGCTGGCTTCAAATTCGCCTGCGCATGTATCGACTTCGCAATAACTGGGAATGACGGCGGCATTGCGGCGTGCAGAGCGGACTTCGTCCTCGCTACAATGGAGCAGGAATGCAATCTGCCGGTCGCTGAAACCGAAGCTCTTGGCTTGCCGGAAGAGCGCAGTATCCTCTGCTAGTGCAGCGATGCTTCCCGCATGCGCAATTTCATCCTCGAATGCCGCCAGTTCCGCGATATGCCGCAGGAAATACGGGTCGATGCCAGTCAGTTGATGCAGTCGTTCGACATCCCATCCACGGCGGAATGCCGCGCGCACTGCGAAAATGCGGCTTGCATGAGGGCGCGCGACTTCATCCGCCAGTTCCACGTCGTTGAGTGACTCGTACTCCGCGTCTTTGCCATCCGCGCCCAGGCCGGCGCGACCTGTCTCCAGCGAGCGCAGTGCTTTCTGCAAGCTCTCCTTAAGATTACGGCCGATTGCCATCGCTTCGCCGACGGATTTCATCTGCGTACCCAGCGTCGTGTCCGCACCCGCGAATTTTTCAAATGTGAAGCGCGGCACTTTCGTCACGACATAATCCAATGCCGGTTCAAAGCAGCTCGGCGTCGATTTCGTGATGTCATTGCGGATTTCATCCAGCGTGTATCCGACTGCGAGGCGCGCTGCGATTTTCGCGATTGGGAAGCCGGTCGCTTTACTGGCGAGCGCACTGGAGCGCGAGACACGCGGATTCATCTCGATGATGATGCGGCGACCATCGGCTGGATTGACCGCCCACTGGACATTGGAGCCGCCGGTCTCGACGCCGATTGCTTCCAGCACGCGGATGCTGTCATCACGCATCGCTTGGTATTCGCGGTCGGTGAGAGTCTGGATTGGCGCAATCGTAATGGAGTCGCCGGTATGCACGCCCATTGGATCGAGGTTTTCGATTGAGCAGACGATTACGCTATTGCCGCGGCGGTCGCGCATCACTTCCATTTCGAATTCCTTCCAGCCAATCAGCGATTCTTCAATCAGCACTTCGCTATTGAGGCTGGCTTCCAGGCCGCGGCGGACGATTTCCGCAAATTCATCGGGATTATGCGCAATGCCGCCGCCGGTGCCGCCGAGTGTAAAACCGGGGCGAATAATCAGCGGCCAGCTCCCGATCGTCTTCGCAATCGCCAGTGCTTCATTTGCGGTGTGCGCAGAACCGGAGCGCGGCAGCTGCATGCCGATACTCTGCATCGTCTCCTTGAAGAGCTCGCGGTCTTCAGCGCGGCGGATTGCATCCGCATTCGCGCCAATCAGCTCAATGCCATAGCGCTGGAGGATGCCGGATTTATCCAGCTCCATCGCTAGATTCAGCGCAGTCTGACCGCCCAGCGTCGGCAAAATTGCATCCGGGCGCTCGCGGCGGATAATCTCCTTCAGGATGTCGCAAGTGAGCGGCTCGATGTATGTGCGATCCGCCAACTCCGGATCGGTCATCACTGTCGCGGGATTGGAGTTGGCTAATACGACTTCGTAGCCCTCGGCTTTGAGCACTTTGCACGCTTGCACACCGGAGTAGTCGAATTCACAGCCCTGCCCAATCACAATCGGGCCGGCGCCAATCAGCAGGATCTTCTTGATATCTGTACGTTTTGGCATGACTGCGCCCTCCTTATGCTTCCTCGATTAAAGTGCAGAACTCCTCGAAAATGCCCTGCGAGTCGTGCGGCCCCGGCGCGGCTTCCGGGTGATATTGCACGCTGAATGCCGGCGCATGGCGATGCCGCACGCCCTCGACTGTTCCGTCGTTGAGATTAATACGCGTCATCTCCAGGACTCCCGCCGGCAGCTGCGAGAGCGCGTAATTATGGTTCTGGCTCGTGATTTCAACTGCACCCGTGAGCAGATTGCGCACCGGATGATTGCAGCCGTGATGACCAAATTTCAAGCGGCCGCATGCCGCGCCGCACGACAGCCCTAACAGCTGATGGCCAAGGCAGATGCCAAACAACGGCACTTTGCCCACTAGCTGCTTGATATTCTCAATCGCATAAGGCAATGCCGCCGGATCCGCAGGACCATTCGAGAGGAAGACGCCATCCGGCTTCGCTGCCAAGACGACGCTTGCCGGAGTCGATGCGGGCACGACTTGCAATTTCATTCCGCATGCCGCAAGTCCGCGCAAGATATTGCGCTTTACGCCAAAATCGTAGACGACAACGCGGTACTTGCCGTTTTCGCCCCAAGTATACGGCGATGGCGTCGTCACATACTGCGCATAATCCTGGCCATCCAGACCACTCCAACCGCGCGCGCGATCAACCGCTTCATCCGGAGACATCGCTGATGCGCTAGTGTGTAAATACGCTTTCTGTACGCCATGTTCACGCAGACGCAATGTCAATGCGCGCGTGTCTATCCCAGCAATGCCGCCGGTGCCATGCCGCAACATATATGCATCAAGCGATTCCACGGAACGCCAGTTCGACGGCGCGTTGAGCTCATGAATCACCAGCCCCGCCAAAAAGACATCTCGCGATTCATCATCCTCGGGGTTGCAACCGTAGTTGCCGACTTCGGGAACTGTCAATGTAACAAACTGACCGGCATACGACGGATCTGTCAGAATCTCCTGATAGCCTGTCATGCCAGTATTGAACACTGCTTCGCCGACGCAATCCGTCGGTGCGCCGAAGCCATATCCACGCAAGATTGTCCCGTCTGCTAACGCAAGGAATGCCTCGCGCTTGCGCTGCTGCTGCCAATTGAAATCCATAATGCGCAAAAAGAATTGTAATGCTCTGAATGTCGAATTTTTTGGTTCTCCATATATAGCAAGAAAAATGCCATGGGCGTTTTCTACGTCACATCTCACGCTGGTCATTACATATTTTGTAACGTGTTTCATTTTTACATTACACAATTTGTAAATCGTTACAAATAATAGCGTATAATAGCGTATTATGCGCAAGAGTGCTGTGCAGGGAAGATACATTATGGGAATGCCCTCCGACCTTCACGAATCCACGTACAATTGTATTTTGGCACGGCGTTTGCTTTAGTCTGCGGCATCCGATTTGAAATTTGTTTTTCTCTCATCCAACCGAAAATAAAGGAATCAATAACCATGAGCAGTTTGAATCGTCAAAAGGCCATCGAGGCGGTCGCGGAGCGTTATCCGGCGCCTTTGAGCAAGCCGGCGCCAGTGGATGACGCAACCGCCCATTACGGCGAGGATGTGTTTGGTGCGGAAGCTATGCGTCAATGGCTGCCGCCATCGATTTTCACCCAGCTGCAGGGCACCATCGAGCGCGGCGAAGCGCTGAATCCGGAGATTGCCGGCGATGTCGCGAACGCGATGAAAGCGTGGGCGCTGTCACGTGGCGCAACCAGCTACACGCACTGGTTCCAGCCGCTGACGGGTGGCACTGCTGAAAAGCATGATTCCTTCCTGGAATTCTCGCATGGCAAAGCCATCTTCGAATTTTCCGGCAAGAGCTTGATTATGGGCGAGCCGGATGCTTCCAGCTTCCCGTCAGGCGGCCTGCGTTCGACTTTTGAAGCGCGCGGCTATACCGCATGGGATCCGACCAGCCCGGCGTTCGTCAAGCGCCACAGCAATGGCGCGACGCTATGCATCCCGACTGCATTCTGCTCCTACACGAGCGAAGCGCTGGACAAGAAGACACCGCTGTTGCGTTCCATCCAGGCCATTTCGAAAGCGACCAAGCGCTTGATGAAGTGCTTTGGGCTGCCGGACGAGAAAGTCGCAGTGACGCTGGGTGTCGAGCAGGAGTACTTCCTGATTGACCGCCGCTTCTACTTGCAGCGCCCTGACCTGCTACAGACCGGCCGCACAGTCTTTGGTGCGCCGCCTGCGCGTCACCAGCAGCTGGAAGACCACTACTTCGGCGTAATCCGCCAGCGTGTGCTCAATTTCATGAATGAAGTCGAGATGGAGCTGTGGAAGCTGGGTATTCCGGCCAAGACGCGCCATAACGAAGTCGCGCCTGCGCAGTTTGAGCTCGCGCCAGTCTTCGAAGAGCTGAATCTGGCTTGCGACCACAATATGCTGGTCATGGAAGTCCTGCGCCAGACCGCCGAGCGCAATGGATTCTACTGCCTGCTCCACGAAAAGCCCTTCGCCGGCGTCAATGGCTCCGGTAAGCATAATAACTGGAGTGTCAATTACGGCAAGAAGAATCTGCTCAATCCCGGCAAGGATCCGCATGAAAATGCAATCTTCCTGACCGTGCTGGCCGCAATCATTGAAGCTGTCGATATGCATGCAGATCTGTTGCGTGCAACCGTTGCGGGTGCAGGCAATGACCACCGTCTGGGCGCGAATGAAGCGCCGCCGGCCGTCATCTCCATGTATCTGGGCGATCAGCTGGCCGATGTCATCGACCAATTGGTACACGGCGAAGCGAAGAGCAGCCGTCACGCGACTCCGATGCGAATCGGCGTCGATACACTGCCGCAGCTGCCGCGTGACTCGACTGACCGCAACCGCACGAGTCCGTTTGCATTCACCGGCAATAAGTTCGAATTCCGTGCGCCGGGTTCCAGCCAGTCCTGCTCGGGTAATAATACCGTGCTCAACGTCATTGTCGCCGAAGCATTCGACCGCATGGCGGATGCGCTGGAGAAGCTGCCGGCCGATCAGTTCCATGCCGGACTGCAGAAGCACTTGCAGGAAGTCATCTCCAAGCATCAGCGCATCATCTTCAATGGTGATGGCTATACCGAAGAGTGGCTCAAGGAAGCGGAGCGCCGCGGCCTGCCCAATGCGAAAAATACGCTCGAAGCGCTGGATGCGCTGGTCGCACCGAAAAATGTCGCGCTGCTTGAGAAGTACGGTGTGCTGATGCCGCGCGAAGTGCAGTCTCGCCACGCAGTCTTCCTGGAAGAGTACCGCAATAAAGTACGCATCGAAGCCGAGATTGCGCTCGACATGGCCAGCAGCATGGTCTATCCGACTGCAGCGCGCTTCTACGAACGCACAGTCCGCAGCTTAGCAGAAGCCAAGTCCGCCGGCCTCACCGCAGGAATCAAAGGCCAGACGATGCTGGCAGAAAGCACCGGAACACTGCTGGATGCACTCCAGACGCAATGCAAGGAGCTGCGCGCAAAACTCGACGGATGCCCGCTTGAAGTCCTCGCCGGCATGAGCGATCTGCGCAAAACTGTCGATGCACTTGAAAAAGTCGTCTCCGACGAATGCTGGCCGTTGCCGAAGTATCGCGAGATGCTCTTCGTGTACTAAGATAATTTTTTCCTCCAATCCCAATAAAAGGAAATCATACCAATGCTAGAACTACTCTTACCAGCCGGCTACAAGCCGGTATTGGATGAACTCGAAACCGAGAAGGCGATTCGCAAGATCAAGAACCTCTTCCAGGAGAATCTGGCCTTCGAGCTGTCACTGCAGCGTGTCACTGCGCCGCTCTTCGTCAAGTCCGGCACCGGTATCAACGACAACCTCAACGGCATCGAGAAGCCGGTCAGCTTCGTCCTCAAGGATGCTGATGGCGTGACTGCTGAAATTGTCCACTCGCTAGCAAAATGGAAGCGTGTCAAGCTGGGTGCGCTGAAGACTCAGCCGGGCAAAGGGCTCTACACCGACATGAACGCAATCCGCCCGGATGAAGAAGTCGATAACTTGCACTCCTTCTATGTCGACCAGTGGGACTGGGAGAAGGTCATCACTGCGCAGGATCGCACACTGGATTACTTGAAGAGCACAGTCAAGCGCATCTACTACGCGATTCGCCGCACTGAAGCCGCAATCACTGCCGATTATCCGCAGCTGAAGCCCTTCCTGCCCGAAGACATCAAGTTCCATTTCACCGAAGATCTCGAGAAGGAATTCCCGGATCTGACTGCGAAGGAACGCGAAGACCGCGTTGCGCAGCGTGATGGCGCAGTCTTCATCATCGGTATCGGCGGCGCACTGCCGATCTCCGGCAAGAAGCACGACGGCCGTTCACCGGACTACGATGACTGGTCGACCGAATCCTGCCCCGGCCATCACGGCCTCAACGGCGATATCGTCGTCTGGAACCCCATCCTGAAACGCTCGTATGAGCTCTCCTCCATGGGTATCCGCGTGGATCCATCCGCGCTGAAGAAACAGCTGGAAATCGAAGGGCAGACTGCACGTCTGCAGCTGCAGTTCCACAAAGCGCTGATGGCTGGCGAGCTGCCGCTGACCATGGGCGGCGGTATTGGCCAGAGCCGTCTGTGCATGCTCTTCCTGCAGAAAGCGCATATCGGCGAAATCCAGTGCAGCATCTGGCCTGAAGCCATGCGCAAGGCTTGTGCGGAACACAACATCCCGTTGCTGTAACGCGGATAAAATCGCAACAAAAACACTCATTCTGTCTACGCAGGATGGGTGTTTTTGTTTTGTGTTGATTTCATGTATCGACAATTCACCCAACACGTGATGTCGGACCGTGGGATTTGTTATTTCCCCGTATTAGGCCGGGGCTTGTCCCCGGCCTGATTTCATAAACCCAATTATATTTTGCGTCGTTACGAAAAACTGACACCAAAGCCAACATTCGAGGCGGTTATTTATGAAACTTTCCCAGATGGTCGGGCAGCGTTTGCGCGAAGCGCCGCGTGATGCCCAGACTGCGAGTCACATATTTTTAGCGCGCGGCGGCTATTGCCGTCCTGTTTCCACCGGCATTTATTCGTTATTGCCGTTGGGCAAGCGCATTACTTCCAAGATTGAGCGCATCATCCGCGAGGAGATGAACCGCATTGACGGTCAGGAAGTCTTGATGCCAGTCGTATTGCCGGCGGAATTGTGGCAGCAGACTGGGCGCTGGTCAAGCGTCGGCGCAGAGTTGCTGCGTTTCAAGGACCGCAATGGCAAGGACATGGTTCTGGGCATGACTCATGAGGAAGCGGCTTGCCAATTGTTGCGCACTGAAGTGAGCAGCTATAAGCAACTGCCGGTGATGATTTACCAGATTCAGACCAAATACCGCGATGAAGCGCGTCCACGCGCAGGCCTGATTCGCGTGCGTGAATTCACGATGAAGGACGCATATAGCTTCCACACTTCGCAAGAGGATCTGGATCGCTACTACGAAGTGTGCCGCCAAGCGTATATCCGCATCTTCAACCGCATCGGCATCAAGAAATTCCTCTGCATCAAAGCCGACAGCGGCATGTTCGGCGGCAACCGTTCGGATGAATTCATGGCAATTGCGGATTGCGGCGAGGACGTGCTTTTCGTCTCACCCAGCGGGAACTATCAAGCTAACCGCGAAATTGCAGTCTCACCGCTGAAAGTGACGCCGGAAGAAGCACTGCCGATCGAGAAGATTTACACGCCGCATTGCAAAACCATCGCAGATCTCGCGGAATATCTCAAGACGGACGCAGCGCATACTTGCAAAGCAGTCTTCTACAAAGACCACGAGAACAAGCTAGTCTTCGTCAATATCCGCGGCGACTTGGAAGTCAATGAGACTAAATTGCAGAAAGTCTTGCATGAATCCAGCCTCACGTTTGCGGATGACGCGTTGATTCGCGAAGCCGGCGCAGTACCCGGATACGCGTCGCTGTACGGC
>CAVGNO010000002.1:0-10039 GCA_963630475.1 Blautia faecis
GCAGATAATCCGGGCCGACGACGCGTAATTCCGAAGAGCCGAAGCGCACGCGCTGTGCATCGATTGTCTTGCCATTGCGTTCAAGCGCGAGTTCCAGCCAATAGAGATTGGGCGATTCCGGCGACCACAGCTTCGGCGTCACATAGTCAAGCGAGATATTGTTTGCATACGGCAGTTGCTTCTGCAGAACCACTTCGTCGGTTTTGTAATCACGGATGGTCAGCTTCAGCGTGCCGCCATTGCGAATCTTCGCGTCGCGGAATGCAAGATTGAATTTATGCTCCGAGATTGCGGTATTGACGACTGGCGAACCGAAATTTTCGGTCGGGATTGCATACATGTAGACATAGCTGGCGATGCCGCTGCGCTCTTGGCGCAAGTCACCTGGCGTGCCGACACGTACGGTGATTTCATTCTGTGCGCCGAATTGCACGTCATCTGTGACATCAAGTGTGCATGAGTGTATCGGCTGCTCAAAATCCTCCGTGCCACCGACTCGCTTGCTATTGACAAATATGTCTGCAGTCATGTCAATGCGGCGGAATTGCAGCAGCACACGCTTGCCGCGCCAGTTTTGCGGGATGTCAATTGTCCTGCGGTACCAGCCATTGCGCAACTGCTTTACATCGCAGCCCTTAAATGCCGTGACGGTTTTGCCATCACTTGTATGGATGAAGTTTGTGACATTGCCGCCGCGCCAATGCGCAGGCACGAGCAGATGCCCCCACTCCTCAGCGCCGACTGCCGGCATCGCTTCATCCGGCTTCAGAGTCGGCGCAAAATCCCATAGTCCGCATAGCGAGATGCATTCGCGCTCCCCGAATGACTGCTTCCAAGCCGCGTCATAACTCCAGTTGCGCTTCTTCTCGATCTCCTTCATGAGCGGCGTATTGACCGTCGAAAAAGTCGGCAGGATTATCTTGTCCGCATCCGGTCCGTCAAAACGCATCGACGCGACATAGAGCTGATCGCCGGGCTTGAGGTGTCCGAGGAAGAACGCCGGCACGCGTACGCCTTTGACGTGTTCTGTCGCAGTGAATTTGAGCGTCACAGTCTGCCACTGGTTGGGATCGGTGGTGACTGCCGCACGTCCGTATGTCGTCCATGGCGCAGTATCACGCATCACAAATACATTGAACTGCAACTTTTGCGGACTCATCAGCTGCAGTGTCAGCGTATACTCGTTGTTCTGATAGATCTCATCCTTGATCGGGAAGACCGGCGTCACATTCGCGGGATGCCCCTGGCCCTTCTCGCAAGTGAACTTGACACTACCCTTCAGTCCGCTGTCTGGCGGCACGACGCCTTGCGCGTATTCACGCGTGACTTTCGCTTTGCTTCCCCAGATCGGGAAGCTGTTGATCGATTGCGCATCGGGGAATTCCAAATGCGCAATTTGAGCCGCAAATGACACCACTGCGCAAAGCAATAACGGGAGTATAAGTTTCTTCATTTGAATATAATACAATTGTATGATAAGTAAGATCAGATGACTTTATTTAGTTTTCGTGCCAACCACCCCATTCGTAGTTGCCATTAGCTCTGACCCAGGTGACATTGATGTTGTTGGTCTCGACATGTCCATCCGCAAAACCGCCATTGAACATTGTTGCAGAGTGGTTGGTGCGTTGTATTCCTGATTCTCCACAGATGGATTGCCAGGACGAAATAGCGTCAGCGGCCCAATCCTCTTGTGATACGCTGTGCATATCGGCAGTCAGCAGACGCCGAGATGGTTCCCGCACTTTGCTGATGTAGTTATTCTTTCTGGTATTGCCATCAGGTGTGTATCCGAGATAGCTATTCAGGCCATATTGCTGAAAAACCCAGAAATTCTGATCGCTGGATGTCGCTTTTGTGCCTTCTTTATATGAGCCGGGGCATAGAAAGATTTTGCTACGCAGGACCCATTTGCCAGTGCTGTTGTCGCATATTTTGTTGTTGGCCGGAATCGGTCCGAGGATATACGGCATAATCGAGACTTTCCATGGTATGCCGTTGTTATATCCTCCCCAACCGCTGTAGCTTGGGCAGATGCCGCTATACTCATCGGCATACTGCAATACGCCCAACGTCAGTGTCTTGAGATTGTTCACGCATGAGATGGAGCGCGCTTTGTCCCGCGCTTTGCTCAATGCCGGCAGTAACATACTGGCTAGTATAGCGATAATTGCTATTACAACCAACAATTCGATCAAAGTAAAAGAGCGATGGTGCGATTTGGAAATCGGGGGGGGTAATGACATGGTCTTATAGCTCCTATCTATATGGTCGATTCTCGGAAAATTACTTCGCTTGGGACGATGATGCACTTGCTGGGTAGCGGCGTCCGCTGATTGCTTACACGTGTGATCAACTCCTGGCCAATAATCTGGCCGACTTGATATAAATGCAAATCGATCGTCGTCGCCGACGGAATCACGAGGCGCGACTGGCTGACATTGTCACAGCCGCTAAAAGGAATTTTGCGCTTGAGGTCATAGAGTGCACGCGTAATCGCGGGCAGGAAGTCATCCGCAAGTGAGATGACCGCGTCTGCGTCCGGGAGCGCTTCGAGCTTTGCGCGGATGTCACGGTATGCCATGTCGTGCTCGGGCTGACGTGAGAGAACAAGCTGCTCTTCATCATACATTTCGCCGAAGACGCTGGCGTATGCGCGCTGAAATGACGCGTATTTGTGGCTTTTGGTATCCTCCATGTCTTCCATGATAATGGGAGAGCGGACGCCACGTTGCGCGAGCTCCTGCAGAATGCGGCGAAATGGCGCTTCGTATTCACAGAGTACTGTTGTGCAATTTTCCGTGCTGTGCGGTTCTTCTGAAAAGAGAAATTGCGCGAGTGGAAGCGACTGCGCTTTGAGATGCTGCTCAAATTGCGCTCTGAATATCGGGTTGGTCTCCAGCGTGCCGATGATGATATAGCCGGCAAAGTCGCTTGCCAGTGACTGATGCAGCTTGGTCTCACTGATTGTACCCGCATTGAAAAGCACGAGCGAGTATTCCGGATGCGCATTGATGATATTCGCAATGCCGCGGTAGAAATTCCGCCCGAATTCGTCGTATGGCAACTCCTTCTTGCCATAGTAGATCAGCGCTATCTGCTGCCCCGGCCGCCGCCGCAAAATCGTCTTGCGCCCCTGTGAAAGAGTAATGATGCCGTCTTGATGCAATTGCGCAAGCACTTTGGTCATCGTCGCTAAACACGTGCGATAACGCATGCATAACGTGCGCACGCTGTCCAACTCCTCGCCCGGCTCCATCATGCCGGAACGAATGTCCGCAAGCACACACTCCAACACTAGATCTGATTTGCGGCCCCTCATTTGATTTGCATTGCTGTTCTATTAACTGTTCTGATTCTAATTATACGAAATATCCGCAAAAATATCAATACCCCCCCCCGCAAAATTTTTTTTATGCGTCAGCGGCGTATTGTGTGGACTGCGCGAATTCCGGGTGTACTGTTATCGTCTGTATATATTATGGACATGCCCTTTGACAGCAACAAAACATCGTTTAATCTAACTCCGCCCAACACGCGCACTGAAATTCCATCGGGGATTTGGTCGAAGTGCAAGGGATGCGGCACGGTCGTGTATCGGCGTGCGCTGGAAGCCAACATGTCGGTCTGCCCGTCATGTGGTTATTACTATCCACTGACAGCGGAGCAGCGGATTCGGATGCTGACGGATAATAACGCGAAGGGCTTCACCGAGACGGACAAGAAGTTGCATTCGCTGGATCCGCTCAATTTTGGCGGTGATGGTGAGTATAGCGCGAAGTTATTGGAGAACCAAGCGAAGACGGGTCTTTCGGAAGCGGTTGTCACGGGCAAAGCATTTTTGGATGGCCGGCGTTTTGGCCTCGCGGTGATGGATTTCCGCTTTATGGGCGCGAGCATGGGATCGGTCGTCGGCGAAAAGATTACGCGTCTGACCGAGTGGGCGACGAAGCGTGAATTGCCGCTCGTGATTGTGACGGCATCCGGCGGCGCGCGCATGCAAGAGGGCGCGCTATCGCTGATGCAGATGGCCAAGACTGCCGGCGCGTTGATGCGTCATGATGAAGCAGGACTGCCGTTATTTATCATCTTTACTCATCCGACGACTGGTGGTGTGACGGCATCCTTCGCCAGCTTGGGCGATGTGCTGATTGCGGAGCCGCATGCGCTAATCGGCTTTGCGGGGCCGCGCGTCATTGAGCAGACGACGCATCAGAAGCTGCCCGATGGCTTCCAGCAATCCGAGTATCTGCTGAAACACGGATTGATTGACGCGATTGTCGAACGCAAAAATCTGCGCAGTACACTCTCACAGCTGCTCAAAGTATTCAAGAAGTAGACGATGGGAATTTATACGCCGAATATCATTGATTTTGGGCGGAAAATCAAGCCGTTGCGTCATATCAACTGGGGACATGGCGTGCTGTTGCGCTCGACGAATTGGCTGGGCGATCTAGTGATGACGCTGCCGGCGACGTATCAGCTCAAACAGCTGTTGCCCGTCGAAATACCACTGCGCGTGCTGTGCAAAAAAGGCCTCGCGGCAATCTGGCATGCCGCGCCATGGATTGACGGCGTTGTGCCAATGGCCGGTAACCATATCAGCGCAGAGGAAGCGCAATTTGTGCGCGCGGAGCATTATGGCGTCGGCGTCGTGCTCCCGAATTCATTCGGATCCGCATGGGATATCTGGCGTTGCGGCATTCCGCAGCGCATTGGCCGCCGCGGACGCTTCCGCTGGCTGCTTCTGACTGACACAATTGCGGCGTGGCCACGCGGCGAAAATGCCGGCAACTGCCATCAGCTGTCGTATTATCTGGAGTTGATGCGGCTCTTCGGCAATGTGCAGTATAATGCGCAATGCCCGCCATTGCGAGTAGACAGCGCGTATGCGTCATCGCTGAACATCAGCCGCGCGGATGGATGGGTTGCGCTTGCGCCCGGCGCGGCGTACGGTCCGGCCAAACAGTGGCCTGTCGAAAATTACATCGCAGTCGCAAAAGCGTGTATGGAGCGCTTCGGCCGCAGAGTCGTAGTTGTCGGCGCAGCAAAAGAAGCGCAGTTGGGTGCGCAGATTGCATCTGCAGTGCCGGGTGTGCTCGATCTGACAGGCAAGACGTCGCTGCCGCAATTGATGAGCGTGCTGGCAAATTGCGCACTGGCCGTCGCAAATGACTCCGGCACAATGCATCTGGCTGCGGCATTGGGCACGCAGGGCATTGCGCTGTTCGCTTCGACTGACCCGGTTGCCACTGGACCGCTTGGCGCAAAATGGCATCTCGAAATCGCCGATGTCGCATGTCGGCCATGTCTCAAGCGCGAATGCCCGTTTGCGGATGCGCCACAGCGCTATGCATGCATGGCGCAGCTGCCCGCAGAGCGCGTAATACGGCTTATCGAAGCGATGCGTTAGTCATCAGATTATCATTTTACGTATATATTAACGCGCTTACATTAAAAACGCAATAAACAAAGGAATTTCTACCATGAATGAGGCATATTTGAAGGCCGCGCAGGCAAAATACAAGGAGCTGTCCGAGGCCAATGGCGAGAAATTTGACATCCGCCTTTTCATCACCGGCGTCTCCAAGCGCGCTGCTCAGCTCGCCAAACGCTACAAAGTTCTCATTCCTGTGGATCCGAATGAGAAGTTGCCCTATATCGACATCGCGTTGAAGGAAATTGCAGCAGGCGCAGTGATTATCCGTCCTGGCGACTACTCCGCAGTCGAGCGTGCTGAACGCCGCGAACAGGAAAACGAAATCAGCACATTGTAAAATCGTACAAATTCGCGGACATCACGGTTGGGATTCTGACTGCAGAATCCGTGAATGTTTGTTTCGCGGCTGGCGCATCGAATGTATGTGTCGGCCGCGTTTTTCTTTGTTATGAAGCAGCGTGTAGACGAATTTCTCGAGTATATCGTGTTGGAGCGCGGGCTCTCACAGGAGACGCGTGCCAATTACCGCAAAGACCTCGAGGAATTTGCCGAATTCCTGCACGCATGCGGCATTACGGGGTTCGAGATCGTCACGCGCACTGACATCCTGGAATTCCTGCGCTATCAACGCGATGAACTGGAGATGGCGGAGCGCACAATTGCGCGGCATCTCTCCGCAATCCGCAGCTTCTTCCGCTACTTGACTCTCGCGCATGTGATTCCGCAAGACATCACGGAAATCATGACTGCGCCGAAGATTTGGCAGAGCATCCCAGAAGTGCTCTCCGAAGCGGAAGTGAATGCGCTGCTGGCGGCATACAACAGCTCGGACGCGATTTCGCTACGCAACCGCGCAATTCTCGAAGTGATGTATGCGTCCGGCTTACGCGTCGGCGAAGTCGCGTCGCTCAAGATGAGCTCAATCGACGCCGAAAGCGGCATTGTGCGTGTCATTGGCAAAGGCAATAAGGAACGCATCATCCCGATTGCGCAGCGCGCAATTGATGCCGTGGACCGCTACTTGCGCAGTGGCCGCAAAGAGATCGACAAAACTGGTAAAGCGCCGCAGCTCTTCCTCAATACGCGCGGTGGAAAGATGACGCGTAGCGGCATCTGGAAAATTGTCAATGACGCACGTGTGATGGCGGGGATCAAGCGCCGCATCCATCCCCACACGCTGCGCCATACATTCGCGACACATCTTCTGGCTAATGGCGCGGATTTGCGCGTCCTGCAGGAGATGCTCGGCCACGCGTCAATCGGCACAACACAGATTTATACTCACACGGATACATCGCGCCTCCATGAGGCTTTCCGCAAATTTCATCCGCGTGCATAACTGCAATGGCAAATATCGTCATCTATGGTGCATGTCAGCATAACTTGAAGAATCTCTCGATCGAGATTCCGCGGGACAGCTTGACTGTGATTACCGGCCCCAGCGGCTCGGGTAAATCGTCGCTGGCATTCGATACATTGTATGCCGAAGGGCAGCGCCGCTATGTCGAAAGCCTCTCTGCGTATGCACGGCAATTTCTTGACCGCTTGCAAAAGCCCGCAGTCGAACATATCGAGGGCTTGTCGCCGGCAATTGCAATCGAACAGCGCACTGCTGGCAGCTCGCCGCGCTCGATTGTCGCGACGACGACCGAGATATACGACTACTTGCGATTGCTCTACGCACATCTGGGGCATCCGCATTGCCCGAAATGCGGCAAGGAAATCTCTTCGCAGAGTGCGGAGACGATCTGCAAACGACTGCAGCGCTTGCCCGATCAGCGCAAGCTGATGATTCTTGCGCCGTATGTCCGCGGCAAAAAAGGCGAGCATGTCGAAGTGCTGGAGCAACTGCGGCGCGATGGATTCGTGCGCGCACGCATCGATGGCAAAATCGTCTCATTAAGCGACGACATCAAGCTGGGCAAGACGCTGCGTCACACAATCGAAGCAGTTGTCGATCGCCTCGTCACCGGCCGCATGGAAGCCGGGCGCTTGAATGAATCAGTCGAGCTGGCACTCAAACGCGGCAATGGCCTCATGGGAATTATGTGGGAAGACGCAGAAGCGCAGGGTGGCTGGCGCGAAGAGCTCATCAGCGAGCATTTCGCATGCCCGGACTGCGGTATCTCGTTGGGCGAAATCCTCCCGCGCAATTTCTCTTTCAACAGCCCGTTCGGCGCATGCCCGGAATGCGATGGCCTCGGAAAGCGCATGACATTTACGCCGGAAGCCGTCGTCCCCGATACATCGAAATCGATTAAAGGTGGTGCAATCCCACTATGGCGGCGCGGTCCGCGCAATGTCATCATGCTCTATAACCACTACTTGCGGCGGCTGTCAGAGTACTATGATTTTAGCTTGACGACTGCATGGGCGAAGCTGCCCGCAAAGATTCAGCACATCCTGCTCTACGGTTCGGGTGACGAGGAAGTACCCTTCGATTACTGGATGAAGGGCAAGATGCATCCATGGCGCAAGCCCTTCGAGGGCATTATCCCGAATCTTGTGCGCCGTTTGCGCGAAACCGACAATGACGATTTACGCGAACGCTTGACGCAATTCATGACATACGAGGAATGCACTGCATGCCATGGCAAGCGCTTACGCCCCGAGTATCTCGCCGTGACTGTCGGCGGACTCAATATCCATGAATTCTGCTCGCTCTCAATCGATGAAGCCGCCGAGTTCGTACGTAATCTACAGCCGACCGACCACGAAAAACATGTCGGCGCAGAGCTGCTCAAGGAAATCTCCGCGCGCTTGGAATTTCTCCGGCAAGTCGGCCTCAACTACTTGACGCTGAATCGCGAAAGCGGGACGCTCTCCGGCGGCGAAAGCCAGCGCATCCGCCTCGCAAGCCAAATCGGGTCGGGACTCGTCGGCGTCCTCTATATCCTCGATGAGCCGTCAATCGGATTGCATCAACGCGATAACGACCGGCTGCTCGCGAGCTTGAAACACTTGCGCGATTTGGGAAATACCGTAATCGTCGTCGAACACGACCTCGATACGATGAAAGCCGCGGATTGGCTGATTGACTTGGGGCCCGGCGCCGGACGCAATGGCGGCAATCTCGTCGCAATCGGTACGCCACAGCAAGTCGCTGCAGTGCCGGAATCCGTGACTGGGCAATTCCTCTGCGGTGCACGCGAAATCGCAGTCCCCGACAGACGCGAAGCCGGAAATGGGAAATTCTTGACCATTCGCGGTGCACGCGCAAATAACCTCAAGAATCTGACGGTGAAAATTCCTCTGGGGCTCTTTTGCTGCGTCACTGGCGTCTCCGGCTCTGGCAAATCGACGCTGATCAACCACATCCTGCGCCGCACGCTCAACCGCCATTTCGAAATCAAGGACGACACGCCCGGCGCATGCAATGGCATTGACGGCCTCGACAATATCGATAAGATGATTGTCATCGACCAGACGCCGATTGGCAAGACGCCGCGCTCCAATCCCGCGACTTATACCGGCATCTTCGACCTCATTCGTGCGCTATTTGCAGTCACGCCCGACGCAAAATTGCGCGGATACACGCCAGGCCGCTTCTCCTTCAATGTGAAGGGCGGCCGCTGTGAGAGCTGCCGCGGCGATGGCATCTGCAAAATCGAGATGCAGTTCCTCCCCGACCTCTATGTGCCGTGTGCCGAATGCCATGGCCGCCGCTATAACTCCGAAACGCTCAATGTCCGCTTCAAAGGGCGCAATATCGCGGATGTCCTCGAAATGACCGTGAATGAAGCGACCGAACTCTTCGCGGATTTCCCGCGCATCCACCATAAACTCAAGACTCTCCAGGATGTCGGACTGGGCTATATCCACCTCGGACAAAGCGCGACGACACTCTCCGGCGGCGAAGCGCAGCGCGTAAAACTGGCCGCTGAACTCTCACGCCGCGCGCAAGGCCATACGCTCTATATCCTCGATGAACCGACAACCGGATTGCACCTCTCCGATATCGACCAGTTGCTCAAAGTGCTGATGGAACTGCGTAGCCAGGGAAACTCCATCATCGTCATCGAACATAACCTCGATGTCATTAAAACCGCAGACTGGATTATCGACTTGGGGCCTGAAGGCGGCATCAATGGCGGTCAGATCCTCGCGCAAGGCACGCCGGAGCAAGTCGCAAAATGCCGCAAGTCCTTCACTGGCCAATATCTTAAACCACTGCTTACACACTGATACTGCTATGGATTTGTCCCACGAAATCAATCGCCGCCGCACATTCGCAATTATCTCCCACCCGGATGCCGGCAAGACTACGCTGACCGAGAAACTCCTGCTGTATGGCGGCGCGCTACAAGCGGCCGGGTCCGTGCGCGCGAAGAAAAATCAGCGCAATACGACTTCCGACTGGATGGAGCTGGAAAAGGAACGCGGTATCTCCATCTCCTCAACCGTCCTCCAATTCGATTACGAGGGATACTGCATCAATCTGCTGGATACGCCCGGCCACCGCGATTTCTGCGAAGACACATACCGCGTCCTCACTGCAGTCGATTCGGTTATCATGGTGATTGACGCCGGCAAGGGTATCGAGGAACGCACACGCAAACTCTTCGAAATCTGCCGGATGCGCGGCATACCCATCTTCAC
>CAVGNO010000002.1:10049-23227 GCA_963630475.1 Blautia faecis
GCTCGACGAAATCGAAAAGACTCTCGGTATCGCGACATTTCCCGTCACGTGGCCGCTCGGCGACGGACCGGATTTCAAAGGCGTATACGACCGCTTGAAGCGCGAATTGCATCTCTTCACTAACCAGGGCAAAGGCGCAGCAAAAGCCGCCGAAAAGACTACTGGCCCCGATGACCCGCGCCTCGCTGAAATCATGCACCCCGATCTGCTCCAGGAATGGCGCGAACAAATCGAGCTCATCTCGCTGGCCGGCGAGGAATTCGATGACGAATTGGTGCGATGCGGCGAAATGACGCCCGTCTTCTTCGGTTCCGGTATCAATAACTTCGGCGTGCAGCTCCTCCTCGACTACTTCGTCAAACACGGCATGGCGCCAATGCCGCGCAAGTCGTCATTGGGACTCATCGAACCGCAACGCCCCGAATTCTCCGCATTCGTCTTCAAAATCCAAGCGAATATGGATCCTAATCACCGCGATTCCATCTCATTTGCACGCGTCGTCTCCGGCGTCTTCGAAAAGGATATGACTGTGATTAATCCGCGCGGCGGCCGCCCGATGCGCCTCTCCTATCCGCAGAAACTCTTCGGACAGGAACGCGAGACAATCGAAGAAGCATGCCCAGGCGACATCGTCGGACTCGTCTCACATGGCAATTTCCGTATCGGCGATACTCTCACGACGATTCCCGGACTCGAATATAACGAAATCCCGCGCTTCGCTCCCGAAGTCTTCTGCTCCTTGCGCAATGCCGCGCCATCAAAGTATAAGCAGTTCAAGGAAGGACTCGATCAGCTGCTTAATGAAGGCGTCATCCAAGTCTATTATCTGCATAACGATTTACACCGCACGCCGCTATTGGGCGCGGTCGGACAGCTCCAGTTCGAAGTCGTCAAACACCGCATGGAAACCGAGTATAACGCCGAAGTGCGGATGGAAAACTCGCCATTTACGCGCATCCGGTGGGTCGCGCCAAGCGTGCCTGTCGAAAAATTCCAGGGCGCATACCTCGGCAGCAATGTCCGCCTCGCAACTGATGCGCAGGACCTCCCCGTGCTCCTCTTCCCCGATGACTGGGCTGTCTCATACTTCATCGAAAAAAATGAGGACATCCCACTCCTCACCCACTCACCCCTCCAGGGCGAAACAATTTAACGCATCGGATGTAGAAATGATGGTAAGGCCGGGGACAAGCCCCGGTCAGAGATTTTTTGTGCCCGGAACGCAATTATCTTTTTTCGCCGCTGAGCATCGTGAATTTCTGATACATTTCGGCGTAGCGGCCATTATGCGCGATCAATTCGTCGTGCGTGCCGATTTCGAGGATGTGCCCATCGCCCATGACGACGATGCGGTCGGCATTCTGGATTGTCGAGAGGCGGTGTGCGATGACGAATGACGTACGCCCCTTCATTAATTTATCGAGCGCTTCCTTGATTTCGGCTTCGGAATCGACATCGAGCGCGCTAGTCGCTTCATCGAGGATGAGCACGCGCGGATCACGCAGTAGTGCGCGTGCGATTGCGATGCGCTGGCGCTGTCCGCCGGAGAGACGCGATCCATTTTCGCGGATTGGCGTATTGATGCCTTGCGGCAAGCTATTGACGAGTTCCTCGAGGTTCGCGAATTTGATTGCGCGGAGGATGTCGGCATCACTTGCTTTGGGTGCGCCGTAAGCGATATTGTCGCGAATTGTGCCATCGAAGAGGATAGTCTCCTGCGTGACGACCGAGATGAATCGTCGGTATGTGCGCAAATCCAGCTCATTCATATCGCGTCCATCTAGCAGCATCTTCCCGCTGGTCGGCCGGATAAAGCCGATAACGAGATTTGCGACTGTGGATTTGCCGGCGCCTGAGGAGCCGACGAGCGCGATTGTCTCGCCGGGCTTGACGCTCAAAGTGAAGTCGCGCAGCGCGGGTGCGGCATCGGGGTCATAGCAGAAGGAGACATCCTGGAAATCGAATGCGCCTTTGACGTCCTTGACTTCTTCCTTGCCGTCATTTTGTTCAATATCCGGGCACTCCAATACTTCGCCGATGGATTTTACGGATTCCAAGCCCTTAGTGAGCATCGGCAGGACATTGAGCAATCCCAGGATTGAGCCGGAGATGACGCCGAAGTATGTCGCAAGCAGCGTGATATCGCCGATGCCGACATGGAGATAGCCGCGGATATAGAAGAATGCCGCGACGCCGAGTGCGATCAAGTTGAAGATGTTGAACATCGACCAGTTCACACAATTGAAGATCGCATTCAAATTATCGAGCTTGAAGCCGGTGTCGCGAATCTTTTCCAGTCGTACATCGATTTTCTGCAACTCGTTGTCTTCGAGGTGGTGTGCGCGTGTGACGGGGATGAGGCGCAGCATCTCATTGACTTTGCCCGACATCTCTTCGACGCTCACGCGGAAATCGCGGTTGCGCTGTTTCATGCGTGTCGCGACAACGCGATGGAAAATCACTGCGACGGGGATGAGCACGATGTAGAAGAGCATGAAGAGCGGCGCGCGAATCGCAGTCACGACAATTGCCGTGCTCATTGACGCGACGATTTGCGGGAGCCATTCGACGAGGCTGCGTGTGAGCTGATCGACGGTCTCGACATCGCGCAGCACTTTAGTCTGCAGCACGCCCATCTTATTGGAGTTATGGAAATGCATCGAGAGATGCTGGAGACGTGCGCACAGCGCAGCGCGCAAGTTGCATTCGACTGCGCGGCTGACACTGCTGAAAAGCCGTGCGTAGATAATATGCGTTGGGATATTCTGGAGGACGATGCAGGATGCGATAATCAGCTCGCGCAGAATCGGCGCAAGCGCGGTGTCGAGCGAATTGGAAGTCAGCAGATTGATGATATCTGCGGTGATGATTGGCAGGACGTAGACGGGGCTGGACTTGATCAGGAAGAGAATCACGATGCCCAGCAGTCGCCATCGGTATGCGGAATAGAAGCCGCAGTAAGTAGCCAGCGCTTGCTGGTTACGGTATTTGCCCCAAAGTAGTGTGTACATGATGAATTTAGTGGAAATTGTTTAGAGGACAGTGTTTGCAGAAAGTATGATGCGCGAAAGTGTTGCGCATCCTTGCCTGTTGTTAAACTTCTGTTTTTAGTACTCTGTGAGTTTCCCTGAAAATTTTCTCCCAGCGTGGTGGGAAGCCATGCACTGGGTGTTAGTGTTGCATCAGTTATCACTTGCTTTGAAACAAGACAAAACAAACATATCATATCTTCAGAGAATTACAAATGCGGGTTAAGGCAGTTGGTATCGTTTATATTATGCAATTTACGAAAAAAGAGAGCGTACAACCTCATTTTTCCTGATTAACTCCCCCTGAATTATACTTGAGGTATAACCATCATGGAAATAGATAAGACCAAACCGTATCCGGTGATTAACGAGCTGGAGTGCAAATCCTGCTCGCGTTGTGTGGTCGCCTGTCCGAAGCAGTGTCTTCGCATTGGAACAAAGCTCAATGAGCGCGGTTACCATTCAGTTGAATATACTGGTGGATGCATTGGCTGCGCGAGTTGTTTCTATAATTGCCCGGAGCCCAATGCTCTGGAAGTGCATATCCCGGCCAAATAGCTGGTTTCAAGGAGAGATACCATTATGGCAACCAAATTGGTAAAAGGCAATACCGCAGTAGTGGTCGGCGCTTTGTATGCCGGCTGCGACTGCTATTTCGGCTATCCGATTACTCCGGCCAGCGAAGTCCTGCACGAAGCATCGAAGTACTTCCCCATGGTCGGCCGCAAATTTGTCCAAGCGGAATCGGAAGAAGCGTCAATCAATATGTGCTACGGCGCTGCGGCGACTGGTCACCGTGTCTTCACCGCATCCAGTGGCCCGGGCATCTCGCTGATGCAGGAGGGCATCTCCTACTGCGCGGGTGCGGAATTGCCGCTGGTAGTCGTCGATGTGATGCGTGCTGGACCGGGTCTGGGCAATATCGGCCCAGAGCAGGCCGACTACAACCAAGTCGTCAAAGGCGGCGGCCATGGCAACTATCATGCAATTGTGCTAGCGCCGAACAGCGTCCAGGAGATGTGCGATGTGATGATCAAAGCATTTGATCTGGCATTTAAGTGGCGCAACCCCGTCTATGTCCTCGCGGATGGCGTACTGGGGCAGATGATGGAGCCGCTGACTTATCCGGAGAAAGCGATTGAGCCGGTGATTGACACCAAGTGGGCAGTCGCGGGCACAGCGGAGACGCGTCCGAATCTGGTCACTAGCATCTTCCTGGATTTCGATCAGCTCGAGCAGTTCAATATCCGTCTGCAGCAGAAGTATGCGAAGCTGGAAGCCGAGGAATCCGATTGTGAGGAAATCATGACTGAGGACGCGGACACGATTCTGGTTGCATACGGCATTTGCTCGCGTATTGCGAAGAGTGCGGTTGAGCAAGCGCGTGCGGCCGGCAAAAAAGTCGGACTCTTCCGCCCGAAGACGCTCTATCCATTCCCGAAACAGCAGCTGCGTAAGCTGGCGGAGAAGAAGGATGTCCGCTTCATCTCGGTCGAGATGAGCAATGGTCAGATGATTGACGACATCAAGCTGGCGATTGACTGCTCGCGCCCGGTGACTCTAGTCAACCGCATGGGCGGCAATCTGTTGCATCTTGATCAGATCATGGCCGCACTCTAATAACCAGCCCGAATTTAACGGAAGGATTGATTATCATGTCCGAGAAAGTTTTCAAATCACAGGGGCTGTATAAGAGTTTCCCGCGCAAAGGCGGAGCTGCCCCGACTGCCACTCACTACTGCCCAGGCTGCGGTCATGGTGTCCTCACCAAGCTGATTGGCGAAGCGTTGCATGACTTGGAGATTCAGGATCGCACGATCATGATCAGCCCGGTAGGCTGCGCAGTGTTTGCATACTACTATTTCGATTGCGGCAATATCCAGGTTGCTCACGGCCGTGCTCCGGCTGTCGGTACTGGTGTTTCGCGCGCAACTGACAGCGTTGTCATCTCCTATCAGGGCGATGGCGACTTGGCTTCAATCGGCTTGAATGAGACGATGCAAGCGGCCAACCGTGGTGAAAAGATGGCGGTGTTCTTCGTTAATAACACGGTTTATGGCATGACTGGCGGCCAGATGGCGCCGACGACGCTTGTCGGCGAGAAGACCGTGACTTGCCCGAATGGCCGTGACCCGATGACGCAGGGCTATCCGCTGCACATGTGCGAGCTCATCAGCCAGCTGAAAGCACCGGTATTTGTCGAGCGTGTTGCATTGACTGACAATCTCCATGTCCGCCAAGCGCGCAATGCGATTCGCAAAGCGCTGCAGATTCAGAAGGAAGGCAAGGGCTACGCATTTGTCGAAGTGCTCTCTGCATGCCCGACCAACTTGGGTACGACGCCGGTCAAGACCAACGAGTGGATCAACGAAGTGATGGCGCAGGAATTCCCGATCAAGAATTTCCGCGATCGCACTGCGGACGCCGAGTATGTCGAGCGCGCGAAGTCAGACTTCTCCAAGGAAGCGCTGGAGCGCATCTTTGATGTCGCGGAGAAGGACACGCTGATTCCGGCGGAGAAGAGCGGTCAGGATGTCCAAGTCAAGATTGCCGGATTCGGCGGTCAGGGCGTGCTGTCACTGGGATTGATGCTGACGCAAGCCGCGCTGGCGGTCGGCCGTCAAGTGTCGTGGTATCCGTCGTATGGTCCTGAACAGCGCGGCGGCACTTCGAATTGTTCGGTGACGATTTCGGATAATCCGATTGGTTCACCGGTTGTCTATCATCCGGATTTGCTGGTTGCGCTCAACAAGCCATCCTTCGAGCGTTTCAAGAATGACGTCAAGAAGGGCGGTGTGATTCTCTATGATGCGGTGCTGGGCGAGCTCGAGATGCCGGAAGGCGTCCGTGGCATTGCGGTGCCTGCGCAGCAGCTTGCGGATGAGGGCGGCAATTCGCGCGGCGCCAACACGGTGATGTTCGGTGTGATCAGCGCATTGCCGGTTACGCGCTTGCCGAAGGAGGCATTCAACCAAGCGCTCAGCCACAGCTTTGCGAAGAAGCCGAAGTTGATTCCGATGAATGTCGCGTTGCTCGAATACGTCCAGAACTGGATGAAGAACCGATAGTTTGGAGATGTTTATAGAGCTGGTATGCTTGCCGTGCGCCAGTGTGCCAGCTCTATTGCATTTGTGATATATGTCTTTTCGTTTTGATGTCCATACACATGCGTTTCATCCGAAGATAGCCGACAAAGTCGTGCGGCAATTGGAAGCGCATTATCATATTCCGCCGATTGGCGATGGCACGTATGCGGATATGAAGCCGCGATTGCAGCGTGCGCATCTGGATTTCTGCTGCATTCATTCGGCGGCGACGAAGCCGGAGCAAGTGGAGCCGGCGAACAACTGGGCGATTTCGCTGAATGCGGAACCCGGCGTTATTCCATTCGGCACAATGCATCCCGGATATGAGCATATCGAGGATGAGCTTGCGCGGCTGTGGGATAACGGCATCCGCGGTATCAAACTGCATCCGGATTTCCAGGGCTTCCGCGTTGATGACCCGCGCCTCGACCGCTTCTTCGGCGCAATCGAGGGCCATTTCACACTGATGCTCCATGTCGGCGACACATTGCCGCCAGCGGAGAATCCGACATGCCCATACAAGACTGCGGCATTGAAGCGCAAGTATCCGAAGCTGCAGCTGATTGCAGCGCATTTCGGCGGTGTCCATCACTGGAAATATGTCATCGACGCAATGCAAGGCATGGAAATCTTCATGGATACTTCCAGTTCGCTGTGGGCAATCGAACAGCCGGTGCTTGAAGCTATCTTCAAAGCATTCCCGCGCCATCTGTTCCTGTATGGATCGGATTATCCGCTCTTTGATCCCGCGGATGAGCTGGAGCGATT
The DNA here is from genome assembly GCA_963630475.1 of Blautia faecis. Lineage (GTDB taxonomy): Bacteria > Verrucomicrobiota > Lentisphaeria > Oligosphaerales > Oligosphaeraceae > CAKUJM01. Next base: position 16,933 of record CAVGNO010000002.1, read on the forward strand.
GCAGCAACGTCTGCATCTGAACGACAGCGAAGTCGAGGAGTTGCTGACTAATGCGAAGCAGCTCGACATCGTCGGTGACCGCAAACCGCTTGAGCGCAAAGACGCAAGTGCGCAGCCGGCATAATGAAGAAACGCGCTGACCAACTGGCTTGCGATCAGGGATTATGCGCATCGCGGGCATTGGCGCAGCGATTGATTCGCGATAGCCGTATCTGTCTGGAGGGCAATACGCCATTGCGCAAGCCGGGACAACTCATCGATGACGCATCCCGGCTGATATTGAATGAACCGGAGCTGTATGTCTCCCGTGGCGCATATAAGCTGTTAGCGGCGCTTGATGCGTTTTCGCCGCCGGTTGAAGGGCGTGTCGTACTCGATTTAGGCGCATCGACGGGCGGATTTACGGACTTGTTGCTGCAGCGCGGCGCGAAGCGCTCCTACGCGGTCGATGTCGGCACCGGACAGCTCCATGAGAAGCTGCGCAACGATGCGCGCGTCATAAATTTAGAGCAGACGAATGCGCGCCAGTTGAGCCGTGTGCTTATCCCTGAACCGATCGATCTGTTAGTCGGCGATGTGTCATTTATTTCGCTGACGAAAGTATTGCCGCCATGTGCTACGCTTCTAGCCGATGATGCGTGGATCATGGTGTTGGTGAAGCCGCAATTTGAAGCGGGGCGCGATGCAATTGGCTCCGGTGGCGTCGTGCGTGATGAAGCAATTCGCGCTCAATGCGTGAAAAAGATAGTTGATTTTGCGCAGGACGAATTGCATTGGCATCATCTCGGCACGGTGCCATCGCCGATTACCGGCCAAAATGGCAATCAGGAGTATATCGCTGCATTTAGGACTATCAGGACTAAATCTTCCTGAAATGCATTAAATTATGCGAAGTTGCGAAAAGAAGTAGGAGAGATATTTTTTTATGGCTAAAAAAGGGAAAAAGAATCTCCCGGTCGAGGGAGTGATATCAGTCAATGACAAGGGCTTCGGATTTGTAGATTTAGAAGGCGGGAGCGTCTTTGTGCCGCCAGGCATGCTGTGTGGCGCAATAAGCGGCGACACGGTATTAGTCTCGATTTTGCCGGACAGCGATCCGAATCGCCCGTCAGGCATGGTGCAGAAAATAGTTGCACGCAAATTTGACCATATCGTCGGATGCTTGGTGCCTTGGCATAATGGCGGCTGGGCAATCCGGCCATTGCGCCATGAGTTGCCGGCAATCCTGCCGTTGAGTGAGCAGTCGTGCGAAAATGCCGCGCGAGCGCCGGTTGAAGGCAATTGGGCAGTCGCGGAATTGCCGATTCCTGAAGAAGGCGAGCAGTCGTTGGGCTATGCGGAACTCAAGGATGTCCTCGGCGATGCCGGCAATGTGACTGCGGACTTGAATGCAATTGTCAGCGAATACAATCTCGCCGAGCAGTATTCTGAAGCGGACGAAGAGAAAGCGCATGCGCTCAAGCCAGCCAAAGTCGCGCGATTGGACTGCACTAAAACCACGACGGTGACGATAGATCCCGTGGATGCGCGCGATTATGATGATGCGCTGTCGTGCGAAATTGACCGCAAGAGCGGCGACTGGGTAGTCGGTGTGCATATTGCGGATGTCGCATGCTATGTGCGCAATGGCAGCTGGCTGGACAAGGAAGCGCGCAATCGTTGCTTTACGTCATATTTGCCGGGGCGCACGATTCCGATGCTACCGCGCGCGTTAGCGAATGACCAATGCAGTCTGCGTTCGGGCGTTGAGCGACTCGCGCATTCAGTTTTTATCACAATAGATCCATCCAGTGGCACAGTGAAGAGCTGGAAACGGCGGCACACGACAATCAATGTGACGCAGCGCCTCTGCTATGAGCAAGTGCAGCAATTCCTGGATGGCGGCGATTTTGAAGGCAGTGCGGAAGTCGAAGCGTTGATAACGCGTCTGCATCACCTCTCGCAGCTTTTGCGGCGTCGGCGTTTCCGTGAAGAGAAGTTCTTGCCGATGGCGATGCCGGAGATACGCGCGATTTGTTCTGAGAATCCGCCGGCAATCCTCGGTGTGCAAGCAAGTGTGGATAATCCGTCGCATCAGCTAGTGGAAGAATTCATGCTTGCGGCGAATGAATGCATCGCAAAAGAGCTGCTGAAGCATCATCTGCCGGGGCTTTTCCGCAATCACGCTGCGCCCGAGGAAGAGAAGCTTGTCGAATTTGCGCGGCAAGTCGAGGAGATGACGCATGAGCCGATGAAGTCGCTCAACAGCCGCACAAGAATTGTCGATTTCTTGCGCAAAGCCGAGAAATCCCCATTGCGTGATGTACTTTATATGGCATTCCTGCGTAATTTGCCGCGTGCGGATTATGGCTGCGAGAGCATGGGTCATTTTGGCCTCGGCAAAGAGTACTACTGCCACTTTACGAGCCCGATTCGCCGTTATGCGGATTTGCTCGTGCATCAACAACTGCTCGCGATGGATAATCACCGCAAGACTTATGGCGCCGATGTGGTCGCGCAGATTGCGCAAGCGTGCTGCGAACGCGAGTATGCATGCGATACCGCGGAATTCGCTGCAGAAGACCGCATGAAAATCCGCTATATCGACGCATTGCGTAGCAAGGACGCGGATTTTACGCTTGATGGCCGCATCTGCAAAGTCAGCAAAGCCGGCGCGGGAATCTACTTGGCGGATTACGGCTTGATGGCATTCATTAGCGGCATGACTTTGCCGCGCAACTGGCATTATGACCAAGCGCAGTATCGCTGGGTGGATTTGCGCAGCGGCGTCCGTATTGGCGTGACCGACAAAGTCACGTGCCAAGTCGCCGCCGTCGATCCGATTCGCGGCGAGCTACTGCTCATTCCGGAAGGCGTCGCAATGCCGTCCCCCGCATTGGCGGAAGCCGCCGCGTCAGGCGTCAATTTCTCAACTGTCATCACGACGGGCAGCAAGAATGCGCATGGCGGTAAACACAAAACGTCGCACAGTGATGAGCATGAGCATGGCCGCAAGCGCGCTCATCGCGATGAGCGCAAGGCCCACCGCGGCCGGAAGAAATAACAGTTTCTCTCACATTCAATGTGTGAGTTCAGCAAGCAAGTCGAATACACATTACATCCATGATAAGTCTAATTTTAATGTTTGTTGTTGCGCTTCCCGCAGCATACTTCACGTACACGGCCGGGCAGGGCAACCACTGGTTCCTTGCGCCGCTGGCATTTATCGGCGCATCGCTGGTTGTCTCGATTCCGATCAATCTGTGGGTGCGCAAGCGTCTCATGGCGATTTCTGCGCAGTTGCAGGAGAGATTGCAGTCAGCGCAGGAGAGCATCCGGCGCAAAGTGATGGCGATGTACAATAAGGGCATGAGCGGATCGCCGAAGCTGCTCGAACAACTGGAACACGAGCAGGAAGCCGCGGTGCGCAATGCATTGCCCATCCTCGATGATGCAAAGCCGCTACAGAAGTGGAGTGTCATGGCGAAAAAGCAGATTGATATCATGCGCGGACAGCTCCTCTATCAGATTCGCGATTATGATGCCGCGCGCCCGTTGCTGAAGGATGCGATGGCATTTGATCCGCTGATTATCTGCATGCAGATGGTGCTGGCGTGGCGCGCAAATCACGACGAGACCAAAGCGATTGACAAGCTTTTCAAGCGCGGTGTATCGCGTTTCAAGTACGACAAAGCAGTTCTGATTTATGCACTCTATTCCTGGATCCTCGTGAAGCAGAACCGCATTACTGAAGCAGTCGAAGCACTCGACAAGGGCAAGGAGAAGACTTCGGATCCGGTGATTACGCAGAATTGGGAGCATCTTGTGAATAACCAGATCAAGCGCTTCAGCTTCGGCGGACTGGGCGATCAGTGGTATGCACTCGGCCTTGAGACGCCGCCGCAAATTAAACAGCGCCAGCCGCAAAATGCATTCGGCGGCCGCGTAAATCGCGGTAATTTCCGCTAAATTGACACTATGGCAGGATTTCGCAAATATCACGGGCTGGGTAACGACTATCTGATTCCGACGAGTGGTGAGTGCGCGCCGGAAGTCATCGACCCGGAGTATGTGCGGTTGATTTGCAAGCCGCACTATGGCTTAACATCTGACGGCATCCTCTATGGACCGTATGAGCCGCACAGCGCATTCTACCAGCATCTCGGCATGCATGATGCGCTGTGCGCATTCCGCGTGCTCAATCCCGATGGCAGCGAAGCGGAAAAAAGCGGCAATGGCGTCCGGATATTTGCGCGATACCTCTATGACTGCGGAAAAGTCGCATTGCACGAAGATTTTGTTTTAGCGACAATTGGCGGCGCAATTAAATGCCGCGTCGATGACCCGAATACGGCAATTTATGCCGCGATGGGCACGCTCTCCTTCGATAGCGTAGCAATACCAGTCGTCGGCCCCAAACGCGATGTCGTGCGCGAAAAAGTGACTGTCGATGGCGCTGAATTGGAATTCTGCGCGGTCACAATCGGCAATCCCCATTGTGTTGTCATTGATCCGCCGGGCGGCGTCTGCAAAGATACCGCGATGCATTTCGGTGAGCGTCTGGAAGTACATCCGCTTTTTCCGCATCGCACGAATGTGCAATTCATCACACGGCTGGATAAGCACAATATCCGCGCTGAAATATTTGAGCGCGGCGCCGGATACACGCTTGCAAGCGGCACGAGCTCCTGCGCTTGCGCCGCGACTGCAATTCGCATCGGATGGTGCACGTCGCCTGTGACTGTCCATACGCCCGGCGGCGAACTCACTATCGAAATAGACGCAAATTACAACGCGAGTCAGTGCGGTCCGGTCGCGCGTGTCTATGACGCGACAATTGAGCTGAAGGATTGCTCGTCTTCTACGTGCGATAAATGAAATTTCTTGGTCCACATGTCAGTTGTGCCGGCGGATTATACAACGCGCCGGATAATGCGGCAGCGGTCGGCGCGTCCGGCTTTGCGCTGTTTACGAAGAATCAGCGGCAATGGATTGCGCCCGCGCTTACGGATGAAGAGATTGCGCGGTTTCGGACGCATTGCGAGCGCGCCGGCATTCCGCAGCATGCGATTCTGCCGCACGATTCGTACTTGATCAACCTCGGTAATCCCGATGAGGAAAAGCGTGCGAATGCGCGTAGGGCATTCACGGAAGAATTGCGGCGTGTGGAAGCGCTCGGGCTGACGATGCTCAATTTCCATCCTGGCAGCGGCCTGGGCGCAGATCGCCATGAGACGCTGCGCAATATTGCGCGTTGCGTACAGCAGTCAATTGATGAGACTGAACACGCGATTGCAGTAATCGAAAATACTGCAGGCCAGGGCAATGTCGCGGGAGCGTCGCTTGAAGAGCTTGCGGAGCTCATCGCGCTGATTGACCGCCCGGCGCGTGTCGGCATTTGCATCGACACATGCCATGCGTGGACTGCGGGAATCGCGCTGAATAACGAGGATGGCTACGAAGCATTCTGGCAGGAATTTGAGTCGCGTATTGGCATGAATTTTCTGCGCGGGATGCATCTCAATGATGCGAAAGCCGGTTGCGGTTCGCATTTAGACCGCCATGAGACGTTAGGCGCGGGGAAGATTGGTTGGTGGCTCTTCGAACGCTTAGTCGCTGACCCACGCATCGATGGCATCCCGATGATTTTGGAGACTCCAAATCCGGATAAATGGGCGGATGAAATTGCCCATTTGAAAAGTGTAATGAAATAATCCTGGAGAAAAAAATGAATATCCCATTGAATATAGATTTGAAGGACAAAGTCGCAGTCGTAACTGGCGGCGGTGGTGTGTTGTGCAGCATGATGGCGCAAGCGCTGGCCAAATGCGGCGCGAAAGTCGCGGTCTTGGATTTGCGCCAGGAGAGCGCGCAGTTGGCGGTTGATGCAATTACTGCCGAAGGCGGCACTGCAATTGCAATTGGCGCAAATGTCCTGGAGAAAGCGTCATTGGAAGCCGCACATCAAACTGTGCTCGAGAAATTCGGTAAGTGCGACATCCTCCTCAATGGCGCAGGCGGCAATAACCCGAAGGGCACTACCGCGAATGAATATGCGACGAAGGAAGATCTGACTGCACCGGAGGAAGGCAAATTCAATTTCTTCAATCTGGATCCCGCCGGCATCTCATTCGTCTTCAATCTGAATTTCATCGGCACGCTTCTGCCGACGCAAGTCTTTGCCGCAGACATGGTTGAAAAAGGCCATGGCACAATTCTCAATATCTCGTCGATGAATGCATTCCGTCCGCTGACCAAGATTCCTGCGTACTCGGGCGCAAAAGCCGCGGTGAGCAATTTCACTCAATGGCTGGCG
>CAVGNO010000002.1:23269-35258 GCA_963630475.1 Blautia faecis
TGTCGGCATCCGCGTCAATGCAATTGCACCGGGATTCTTTGTCACAAACCAGAATCGTGCGCTGCTGACCAATCCGGATGGATCTCTGACCGCGCGCGGCAATAAGATTATCAGCCATACTCCGATGGGGCGTTTCGGCACTCCGGAAGACTTGCTCGGCGCAGTGCTCTGGCTGCTCGATGATGGCGCAGCCGGCTTTGTTACCGGCACGGTCATTCCGATCGACGGCGGCTTTGCGGCATACTCCGGCGTGTAATTGCAACAGTGCCGGGGGCGGCCTAATCGCGGTGCCGGCAAAAAAAAAAACGCATATATGGTCCACATCTGGTGATGTGAATGCAATGTGGTTGCAGTTTGTGTTCTTTGTCTTATATTATGTCGCTTTTACCGATTGCAGCCGCCCGCAACAGACGAATCATCTGTTGTGACGCATTATCGAGATGCTATTTTCACATTGAAAGGCGCGCGCTAGTTCAACGATCGGATTGTAAAGCTGACAATTGAGATAAGGAGTACAGCCATGGCTGACGCCGCACAAAAGAAGAGCCCGGTTCACGGTGCTAAACACACACTCTGCCGCCGTATTGGTACTTGCCTCTGGGGCATGCCGAATTGCCCGACTTGCAGTCGCGTAATCAAGACCCGCGAGGGCGGCGAAGCAACATCAACTGCACGCGCTTATCCTGCTGGTCAGCACGGTCCGACCAAGCGCCGCGGCAAGCTCTCCACTTACGGTGAATTGCTGATTGAGAAGCAGAAGCTCCGTACATTCTACAATTTGAGCGAGCATCAGCTGATGTTCATCTACCGCCAGTCCAAAGCTGGTGAGGGCAACACTGGCGAGAAGCTCCTGCGCAACCTCGAGATGCGTCTGTGCAGCGCGGTCTATCGTAGCGGTCTGGCTCCGACCATCTTCGCTGCACGTCAGATTGTCTCACACCGCCACGTGCTGGTCAATGGCAAAGTCTGCGACCGCGCGAGCTTGCGCTTGAAAGCCGGCGATGTCATCAGCATCAACGAACAGCACTCTCCGATGATTGCAAAGTTTGCGAAGGAGAGCACCGCTGAAGTGCCGGCATACATCGAGAAGGATGCTAATGACAAGTGCAAAGCGACGATTGTTCGCGACCCGCTGCCGGAAGAAATCCACGTCGATGTTTCCATCATTAAGGTCGTTGAGTACTACAACCTCCACTAATTTCTGGCGGGGTTTGTACCTTATTTAACGTTAATTGGCCGCATTCCCCTTCCATTGGAGAGTGCGGCTTTTTGCTTTATTGAGATGACATGTACTATGGCAAAGAATTTGCTTTTATTAGGTGATGAGGCGTATGCGCAGGGCGCAATGGATGCGGGAGTTTCGGGATGCTATGCTTATCCCGGCACGCCTTCTACCGAGATATTGGAGTATTTTCAAGCGTCGAAGCTTGCGGCGGAACGCGGATTGCATCGCGAGTGGTCCTGCAATGAGAAGACTGCGATGGAAGAAGCGATTGGCGCAAGCTATATGGGGCATCGCGCAATTGTCTGCATGAAGCATGTCGGATTGAATGCATGTGCGGATGGCTTCATGAATTCCGCGATCACCGGCGCAAATGGCGGATTGCTCGTGACAGTTGCCGACGATCCGTCGATGCATTCATCGCAAAATGAGCAGGACTCGCGTTTCTATGCTAATTTTGCAATGATTCCGGCACTGGAGCCATCCAGCCAGCAGGAAGCATACGATATGGCAGCGTACGGTTTCGATCTCTCCGAAAAGTTCGGCACGCCGGTATTAGTGCGTTTCACGACGCGTCTTTCGCATTCGCGCGGCGATGTACGCGTTGCCGACAATGCGCGTGAATGCAACACGACGCATTTCCCCGCGGAAGCGAAGCGTTTCACACTCTTGCCGGCGATTGCGCAACGCAATTATGCGGCGTTGTGCGCGAAACAGCCGGATTTCCTGCGTTCCAGCGAAGAATCGCCCTTCAATCACTATTTTGACGGCGCAGATAAGCATCTGGGCATTATTGCGTCTGGCATTGCATACAACTATGTGATGGAAGCATTCGGCGGCAATTGTCCGCATCCGCTGCTGAAGATTTCACAGTATCCATTGCCGGCATCGTCGCTCAAGCGCATGATGGATGAGTGCGAAAAGATATTGGTAGTCGAAGAAGGCATGCCCTTTATCGAGGGGCTGTTGCGCTCACCATTAGGCAATGACAAGATTTTGGGACGGCTGTCCGGTGCATTGCCGCGCTGTGGCGAGCTCAATACGCGGCTCGTGCAACTGGCATGTGGCTTGCCGGCTGCGGAATTGCCGGAAAATACCGACTTGCTGCGTGCACGCCCACCGCGTCTATGCGATGGCTGCCCGCATGCGGATTCATATCGCGCGTTGAATGCAGCGATTGCGGATTTCGGCGCAGACGCGAAAGTCTTCGGCGACATCGGCTGCTACACATTGGGTGCGCTGCCGCCGTATAATGCAATTGCTTCATGCGTGGACATGGGCGCATCCGTGACGCTGGCGAAGGGCGCTGCGGACTGCGGATTGAAGTACGCAATTGCGGTCATAGGTGATTCGACATTCACTCACTCGGGAATGCCGGGATTGCTGGATGCTATCTGGGAAAAAGCGCCAGTCACTGTCTTGATTCTGGATAATCTGACGACTGGCATGACGGGCGGCCAGAGCTCGATTGCATGCGGACGGCTTGAGGACATCTGCGCTGGATTGGGCGTAGCGAAGGATCATATCCGGATTATCACGCCGCTGCCGGCGAAGCACGAAGAGAATACCGCGATACTGCGCGAAGAGATTGAATACCGCGGCGTGTCGGTCGTAATTGCGCGGCGTGAATGCATCCAGACTCTGCGCCGGAAGCATAAATAGGCTGAAGAGAGGGAGAATTTGCGAAAATGAAATGTGATATAGTTTTAGCGGGTGTGGGTGGCCAGGGCATCCTGACTATTGCGGCAATCATTGGTCAAGTCGCGGTGGCCGAAGGCATTCACGTCAAGCAATCGGAAATCCACGGCATGAGCCAGCGCGGCGGGTCGGTCTTCTCGCATCTGCGCCTTTCGACCGATCCGATCTGGGCGGACCAGATCACTGCAGGCAGTGCGGATATCATCGTCGCGATGGAGCCGATGGAAGCAATGCGCTATCGTCAGATGCTCGCGCCGGATGGCGTGCTCATCACTAACGCGACGCCAGTGAAGAATATCCCGGATTATCCGGATTACGATGCGCTGATTGCGCAAATCAAAGCTCTGCCGCACGCAGAAGTGCTGGATGCGGACGCGATTGCAAAATCTCTGAATAATCCGCGTTCAGTCAATATCGTTTTGCTCGGCGCAATCTCGAAGCATATCGGATTGCTGGACAGCGCAATTCTCGAGAAAGCAATTGCCGCGCGCTTTGCATCCAAAGGCGAAGCGGTCGTAAATGCGAATGTCGAAGCGTTCCGTGCCGGGCGCAAATAGCTTATTCGCCAATAGTTCGTCACTAATCAACAATTGCCATGAAAATTCTAGTCACTGGCGGTGCCGGTTTTATCGGCAGTCATATTGTCGAGCTTTTCCAGGATAAAGCGGATGAGATTCGCGTTCTGGACAATTTGCGCAGTGGTTTTCTGCACAATATCGCGCCATTCAAGCACACATTCATTGAGGGGAGCATCATGGATAAAGCGCTGTTGGCAAAAGCGATGGAAGGCATTGACTATGTCTTCCATCTCGCAGCGTTGATTTCAGTGCCGGAGTCGATGAGTGTTCCCGAGGAGTGTGTGCAGCTCAATACGATTGGCATGCTCAATGTCCTGGATGCAGCGGCGAAAGCAGGCGTGAAGAAGCTAGTGCTCTCGACGTCTGCTGCGATTTATGGCGACAATCCGATTGTGCCGAAGCGTGAGACGATGGCGCCGGAGCCGAAGAGCCCGTATGCCGTGACGAAGCTGGATGACGAGTATTACTGCGCGATGTATACGCGTGAGCATAATTTGCCGACTGCGTGCTTGCGCTACTTCAATGTCTTCGGGCCGCGTCAGAATCCGAAGAGCCAATATGCGGCCGCAGTGCCGATTTTCATTGAGAAAGCGCTGCACAATGAACCGCTCACGATTTTCGGAGATGGCGGGCAGACGCGTGATTTCATCTTTGTCAAGGACATCGCGCGTGCCAATGCATTCTTTGCGACGGAATCCGTCGAGACAGGCGTCTTCAATATCGCTTATGGCAGCACAATTACGATTAATGACTTGGCGCAGAAGATTGTGCGCTTGACGGGTTCGAAATCGGAAATTGTCCATGCCGATGTGCGTGCCGGCGATGTGCGCCATTCTTATGCCGCGATTGACAAATTGCAAGCGACTGGATTCAAACCCGAATTCAATTTTGAGTCAGGCATGGCGCAGACGATTGAATTCTATCGCGGGCAGGTGAAGTAATGCCGTCGCTGCTGTTCATTGATAATGCAGGGAAGAGCTGCGCACCGATGGCGGCCGGCCTCTTCAAGAAGCTTGCGCGCGAAGCCGGGATGGCGGATTGGAGTGTCGATTGCGCTGGCATCTTTGCGCGGCATGGTCAGATGATTGCGCCGGAAGTGCGCACTGTCTTGAGCGAAGCGCAGTGTGAGCCGGTGCGCATTGGCGTACAGGAACTCACGCCAAAGCTGATCAAGAGCGCGGATTTGCTGCTGTGCATGACTGAAACGCAGGAGGACGAAATCTTGCAGCGCTTCATCTCGTCGCGCAATAAGCTCAAGACGCTGATGTCAGTAATGCGTTCGGATGCGGCTATCTTCGATCCGTTGCGCCAGGGCGAAGCGCGGTTTCGTGCGTGCTTTGCAATGATGCGCCCCGCAATCGTGGAGTTGGTCGATCGTTTGCAATGAGTGAGTCTGCCGAGTCATTGGAATACCGTTTTTCACCGGTTGCGATTGCGCATAGCTGTTATCGCACGAAATTCGGTATTCCGCGTCAGAGCGGACTGATTGCGGAAGCGACTGGCTATCTCGAGTTGATTCCGCCATTTAATCAGCCCAATTGTGTGCGTGGACTGGAGTCATTCTCCCATATCTGGGTTATATTTGTCTTTAGTGGCAATCTTCGCGATGGCTGGAAAGCGACTGTGCGCCCGCCGCGCTTGGGCGGCGACAAACGTCTGGGCGTATTTGCGTCGCGATCGCCATTTCGGCCGATGCCGATTGGCCTCTCCGCGATGCGGTTGGATCGAATTGAGCTGGGCGACCACGGCCGTGTGCGCTTGCATGTCAGCGGATTGGATTTACTGGATGGCACACCGGTGCTGGACATCAAGCCGTATGTGCCATATACCGATGTAATAGCAGATGCTAGCGGCGGCTTCGCGCCGTCTGCACCGGACAGCGACGCGTTGGAAGTGACAGTGTCGGCTGAAGCGGAAGAGCAATTTCGCGGCTATCCGCCGCAGTTTCGCACGCTTTGCTGCAAAGTGGTCGGCGCAGATCCGCGCCCCGCATATCAGCGCATTCCGGGACGCGAATACCAGTGCTATCTGGAAAATTGTGAAATCATCTGGCGAGTCGGGGAGGACACCGCGACTGCGCAAATTGTCGCGATTAAGAGGATAAAATAGCATTATGGCAAAGAAAAACAAAAAGTGGCGGCGTTTCCTGGCATTTTTGCGTAAATACGCAGTTGCCGTGCGCAATATCGCGATATTTATCGTCATCATCATTGTGATTTGCTGGTGCCGGAGCCAGATTCGCCGCGATGCGAATACGTGCGCATTGAATACGGCAGTAGCAAAGCTGACGCATGGCCCGCAGTATTATCGCGAAGTCGTAAATGATCTGGAGACGCTTGAGCGCAAATTGCTCGCGCAGAAGAAGAGTGATGTGCTGCTACTTGAAGTGCGCAGTCAGTTAAGCCAGTGCTGTGCGATGATTGCTGCTGACCCGGAATTATGCGCACCCGAAGGCGCGTTGCATTGGTATTGCCGCGCATGGGAGTACGATGCAGTAAATGAGTCAGTCCCGCCTGCGATGCGCACGCACTTCGAGAAACAGACTGGCGCGGTGGATTTGGTGAAAATAGCTGAATCCATGGGTGAAGCCAGTGAGCTGACGAGCGAAAAGCAGGATACGCCCGAAAAGCAGGATACCGCCAATGATGCCGCAGTTGTAGAATCCGAACCGTCATTGCAGCAGCAAGTGCCGCACGAAGCCGTAGCGCCGGAAGAAAACGCGCAACCGGTGCCGCCGCCGGTAGAAGCCGAAACTGCTGCACCGCAGGTGAGTGCCGAGAATGCGGATGCGCCGGCATCAGCATCAGCCGAAGCTACGACCGAGACGGTAGCCGAAACGCCGGCCGAGATTGTCGCGCCGCAATAATACCGCGGATGCAAAGCTGATCAATGGAGCGTTTGCAGTATTTCATCCGACGCATTTTGCTCGTGATACCGACATTTTTAGGGATCACGATGCTTTGTTTTGCAGTCACGCAGTTTGTGCCGGGCGGACCGGTTGATCAGATGATGCTGAAGTTGCGCGGAATGGGTAGCGGCGGCGAGAGTGTCGCGCCGGTCGGAAGCGCTGGCGATGTGAATGCATCTGCGGATGCGTCCTTGGAAGCGCAACGGCAGATTTACATCAAGCATTTCGGTTTTGATCAGCCGCTGTATAAGCGTTATTGGAAGTGGCTGTGGCAAGAGCGCTGCGGGATGCTGACGCGCTCATATAAATTCTCCAACCGCACTGCGTGGGAGTTGATTTCAAGCCGCTTCCCAGTGTCGTTGCTGTTTGGCATTACGAGTTTTATTTTGACATACACGATCTGCATCCCGCTGGGCGTGGTGAAAGCGGTAAAGCATGGCAGCGCATTCGATCTATTTTCCAGTGCAGTGGTTTTTATCGGCTATGCAATACCGGTATTTGCACTCGGCATGATGATGAAGATGCTCTTGTGCGGTACTGTCGAGGGATTATGGGATCTCTTCCCTGCGACCGGGCTCTATTCGCCGAATTGGGAGATGCTGGATGCTGCGGCAAAAATCCGCGATGTGATCTGGCACACAGTGCTACCGCTGTTATGTTATGTCGCAGGTTCATTTGCAATGCTCACACTGCTGATGAAAAATTCACTGCTGGAGCAGATTAACGCCGATTACATCCGGACAGTCTACGCGAAGGGTGGCACGACGACACGCGCGCTGTGGTGTCATGCGCTGCGCAATGCGCTGGTTCCGGTCGCGACTGGCTTCGGTAGTGTCCTCACTGTAATGTTTGCCGGCTCGGTAATCATTGAACGCGTCTTCGAAATCCCCGGCATGGGGAACTTGAGTCTGGAGGCAATTGTCGGACGGGATTATCCGGTCTTCATGGGTATTCTTGCTTTGACATCGATTCTCGGACTGCTCGGCAATATCCTCTCCGACTTCTGCTACGTCATTATCGATCCGCGAATCAGGTTTGATGCCTGAATTTTACCCCCCCCTTTTAACGCTAACCACTCAACAAGGAAGGTTTATCACAATGCGTATCTTAACTACATTGCTTTTTACTTTCTGTGCATTCGCGCTGTTTGCAGCACCGCAGATTACTCTCAAGCAGGCGTATCTGCCCGATGCCGATTGCGTTTTGTATTTAGATACAACTGGCGTTGCGAAGGATCATTTCATCGTCAAAATCTGCAAGAAGCTACAGAAGGACGCGATGATGCTGAAAGGCATTGAAAATGCGGACACTTTTGCGGATGACTTATTTTTCGGCACAAAATCCGTTGTGACATTTAGACACGACAACTTGAATTCGCACGGGGAGATAGATCCAGCGAAGGATTTATCCTTCGCTAGTGTTACGCTCTATCAAAAGCCGGTTGGCGCTATCCTCAAAAAGCAGATGGAGGTTACCAAGCAGCTTGCTGCTAAAGATGATGACCTGAAGCTCACGGTGAAGGAGGGCACAGAGAGCGGCCTCAAGAGCTTCGATATGGTAGTGGGCAAGGATAACCAGATGATACCATTGAGCTTTGTTCTCGCGGCTGATGAGAAAGCGGTCTTGACATGCACGAAGAATGTTACTGCTGCGCAGCTCAATAGCGCCGGTGCGATTCCTGCAACGATTGCTGAACTGGAGAAAGTCCTGGCTGTCGATAGCAGCCTCTATATCGGCTTCCCGATTTCAGCGAAAGTGCGGGCTGTCGTAAAGGAAGCGTGTGATGATGCCAACGGTGCATACGATGCAGAACTGGCAAAAGTCAAGTTTGTCGGTCTGGCAGTATTATGCAAGGATCCTGCTAATATCGTGCTCAAAGCGGTTATCGGCACGGTCAGCAAGGATGCCGCAAATGAAATGGGAACGCAGATTCAGGGGATGTTGCCGATGGCGCAGATGATGGCCGGCGAAGCACCGGAGCTGGCATGGCTCAAGACGCTGGGAATGACGATCGAGGGCAGCAATATCTTCGTCAGCGCTTCAATTACAGAAGCGCAATTCAATGCACTAGTGAATGAGCTGATTTCTGATGATGCGGCACAGCCGATCGACGATTAGTCCACTATAGATAACAAGAAAGAAGACAATGGCCGGGGCAAAACTCGGCCATACAACATAACAACCATGTTTCTCGACGAAAATTATTTGCTTACGACGCCGGTAGCGCGCCGCATTTTTGACGGCATCAGCGCACTGCCAATTGTTGATGCGCACAACCACTGCGATGTCAAAGCATTAGCTGAAGACCGCAATTTCACGGACATCTGGGAAGCCGAAGCCGCGACTGACCACTATGTGTGGGAGCTCATGCGCAAATGCGGCGTCCCGGAAGAGAAAATCACTGGCAATGCGATTAGCAACCGCGAAAAATGGACGATTCTCGCGAGTGTCTTCGAGCAGTTTGCTGGCAATCCGACATACGAGTGGATTCATCTGGATTTGAAGCGCCGGCTGGGCATTGACTTGGAAATTAATGCGGAGAATGCGGATGCTATCTGGGAAGAGAGCGCGCGTAAGCTGCAATTGCCGGAATTCTCCCAGCAGTCGCTGATTCTCGCAATGAATGTCGAACGCATGTGCTCGACGGATGACCCCGCAGATACGCTGGAGTCCCACAAGCAACTGGCATCTTCGCGGCTTGCTGGCCGCGTGCGCCCGACATTCCGGCCGGATGCCGCAGTCAATATCGACAAAGCGGCATGGAATGGCTATCTGGATAAACTTGGCGCGCGCTGGAACTTGAAGATCGATTGTTTGGACCGCATGGTTGAAGCATTGCAGAAAGGCCATGACTTCATGGGCGAACTGGGATGCCGCGCATCCGATCACGGCATCTTCCTGCCGGATGGCTACCAAATCGAGAAAAAGCGCGCAGAAGCGATTTTCAATAAAGCGCGTTCCGGCGAGAAGCTGACTGCAGAGGAAATTCGCGAGTTCAAAGCGTGGTGCCTCAATGAGACTGCAGAGATGGATGCAAAATCCGGATGGGTCTTCCAGATTCACTATGGCGCAATCCGCGATGTGCGCAAGTCGCTCTTTGATGCACTCGGATTGGATGTCGGCGGCGATGTCGCTGAACACGACATGTCGGTCGTCGAGCCGCTCGCGCCATTCCTGAATCGCTTTGACGGCCGCTTGAAAGTCGTGCTGTACAATATGAATCCCGCGCACAATATGACTGTTGCGTCTCTTGCGCGTTCATTCGGTCATACGGTGAGCTTGGGCTCCGCATGGTGGCTTAATGACTCCTATATCGGCATGAAGAATCAGCTGGAGCTGGCGGCGTCAATCGACTTGCTCAGCAATATGAGCGGGATGGTCTCCGATTCGCGCAAAATCCTCTCCTACGGTTCGCGCTTCGAGATGTATCGCCGCACACTTGCCGAAGTACTGGGCGGCATGGTAACGCGCGGCCAAGTGCCGGAAAGCGTCGCATGCAAGCTGGCGAAACGCATGGCATACGAGCGCCCGAAGCAGCTCTTCGGCTTCTAATGCGCGCATCCTAACTCCACGAAATCAGGAGTATATTTTTGGAAATTCGGATCGAACATCTGGTCAAGGAATACGGTAAAGCCCGCGCATTGGATGATGTCTCGCTGACAATTCATGATGGCGAGTTGTTCTTCCTGCTCGGGCCTTCCGGCTGTGGTAAGACGACGCTTCTGCGGTCCATCGGCGGCTTTGAAGCGCCGACGAGTGGGCAGCTATTCATCGGCGGCAAGGATGCGACGCATACGCCGGCGAATGAACGCAATACCGCGATGGTCTTCCAGGGCTATGCGCTGTGGCCGCATCTCACTGTCCGGCAGAATGTCTCTTTCGGACTTGAGATGCAGAAGGTCGCCAAAGCCGATCGCGATGCGCGCGTCAATCGCGTATTGCAGGAGATGCAGATTGCCGAATACGCGGATCGTAAGCCCAATCAGCTCTCCGGCGGACAGCAGCAGCGCGTCGCACTGGCGCGTACACTCGTCGTCCAGCCGGGATGCCTGCTCCTCGATGAGCCGCTCGCGAATCTGGATGCAAAATTGCGGCGCGATATGCGCCTCGAAATACGCCGTATCTGCAAAGATAACCACTTGACTGGCATCTACGTGACGCATGATCGCGCAGAAGCGCTCTCGATGGCCGACCGTATCGCAGTCATGAAGGATGGTCGGCTGATTCAAGTCGGCACGCCGTATGAAGTCTACCGCCGGCCCGTCAATGCATTTGTCGCAAATTTTATTGGCGAGACGAATCTGCTGAATGGCAAAGTGACCGCTATCGAGGATGGTAAAGCAGTACTCGAAACGCCATGCGGCACACTCGTCTCGACCGCATATCCGAAGACCATCGCAGTTGGACAGGATGTGCAATTGTCATTGCGCCCCGAAGCGTTCATCCGCGTCCCAGATGCCTGCTGCGAGAATGCAATTATTATGAAGATAAAGCATTTGGATTATCTGGGCGAAATCGCCGATTATATCGGCGTTACTGCCTATGGTACGCAACTGAAATATTTTGAGCTCAATCCCCGTCGTGCTACTCCCCCCGGCAACATCGTCTTTCTCATCATCGCAGATGAGGATGTCGTTGTCATCGAAAAATAAGGGAATGTGTTTTTTGGGGGGGTGTCCGAGATGAACCCCCGAGGCTTTCCGGCCGGGGACAAGCCGCCGGCCCTACAAGGGCACAGAACATGTGGCGTGTGCGAAGAGACAGCACCCACCGGGCATAAAAGGGCGCAATGCGCAAATGATGTGCGGCGCAATGCGCGGGAAAATATGGGGCGCGTAATGTGGGGAAATACGGTGGCGCGTAATGCGCATTTGTAGGGCCGGGGCTTGTCCCCGGCCTCGCGTGTTGCAGGATATGGCACCCTACGGCGCTGGTTTGCGCCGGTATTCTTTTTTTGGGGGGTGTCCGAGATGAACCCCCGAGGCTTTCCGGCCGGGGACAAGCCGTCGGCCCTACAAGGGCACAGAACAAGGCGTGTGCGAAGAGACAGCACCCACCGGGCATAAAAGGGCGCAATGCGCAGAGACACCCCCCACCGGGCGCCAAATTGCCGAAAAAATTCGCGTTTTTCTGCAAAAAAAAAAACTGTATTTTGCTTGATTTCCTGTGAAAATTGTCCTATAATGTCTGTGAGACGATGAGTGAATCAATGTAGGAAATTTTTTTTTCAAAGGAGAAAGCAAGATGAAGGGTTTTACCCCCCCCAGTCATGTAAACGTAACGTATTTACACTTATAGAGTTATTGGTTGTAATCGCAATAATTGCGATTTTGGCGTCGATGTTATTACCGGCGTTGGCAAAAGCGCGCGAGAAAGCGCGGCATATCAGCTGTATCAGCAATAAGAAGCAAGTCGGGCTCGCGCTGTATCTTTATGCGCATGATATGGACGACTTCCTGCCGACAGCGCGTCCGAAGCCGCTGATTACTACCACAAAAGAATTTTGGAGTTGGACGCAGGTATTGTATTATTGCAAGTATGCGGATACGCCGATGATGTTTACTTGTGCGTCAGCATGGGCGC
>CAVGNO010000002.1:35268-37771 GCA_963630475.1 Blautia faecis
GGGCGCCGCAATCGAAATATAACACCTATTGGAAGATGACAGAACCGGAGCTTGCCAACAAATTAGCGAAGGACGGAACATTGGCTGGAAATGCGAATTATGATAACTGGCAGAATTTGCCGACTGGAATCAATTCCGGCGAAACGGGAGGCCCGCGTTATTGGAAAACTCCTCATAAGATGTTGCGTGTAAGCGCAATTAAAAATGCAGGCGGGATGCTGCTTGCCGCGGATTCGGTCTATTGCCACGTCAGAAATTCAACATGGACTGAAGGAAGTAATGTTTCTCCGAATCACCTTGGGCACAGCGCGAGTGTAATCCTATATGCCGATGGTCATGCCACTGGCTTGAATCGTCAAGGAAGTCTTAAGCAAGATAATAATAATGGCTATTATTACGACGGATGGTATAAATCGAGCGGTGCGTTGAGTATGTACAATAGTGATAATACATCACTGCCGAATGCGTGGACATTCGATGGCAAAGGGCGTATCACCGGTTCGTGCTACGGCGACTAGGAAATTGCAGACATACATTGCTCTGCATTCTATTGGCGAAATCCGGCGTATGTCGTGGATTTCGCCTGCAATCTACCTTTAAGCTATACTGCTCATGAAAAACAGCGTTGTTGTCTCGCGTTTTTTCCTCTTGTTCGCGTTGATGTGTTCATTGCCGTCATTTGCTGCTGCGCCGAGTAAATCCATGAAGCAATTCTCATTCAGATTACTGCCCAATGGCACCGGTCATGGTGAAGCGACGGTTGAGCAAAATGGCGTCAGCGGCTTCACGATGCGTGTCCGCAATACCGACAGCAATAACTACGGGATTGCGATGGCGGATCTCGATTTTACTGCGACTGCGCAGCACAAGCTCGCATTCCGCATGACTGGCGCATCACAGAATGCCGGCACAAACCTCAATATCGTGCTACTCTTTTCTGATGGCGCGGACAAGTGGTATGGAAAAGACATCTATCTTGGTAGCGTCACGAATACAGAACCCAAGACGGTTGTATTGTCGCTGAATAACGATTTCCGTTTTGGCGATGCGAGCTATCACTTCCGACAAATCAAATTCACATACGGTGGTGCATCACGCAATAGCGAAGACACGGTGCTGACAGTCAGCGATGTCAAGCTAGTGACTGCGGATGAGCTCAATGCCGGCGGCGCGGATTTCGTCGTCTATCCCGCAAAGGAAAAAGTCGCGGCTAGTCGCGCGGGCGTCAAAGTCTTCTTTGAATTCGACAACGATGACAAGAATGACTTCCTGATCGATGGACAGGGGCGGCGCGTTGAAGACACTGTGCCGGGGTTCGGCTATGCTGCGCTGCTCCTCGAGCACGCTGATGGACTCTTCTGTGTGACCGAAAAAATTGATGAAGCCGACGCGATTGTCTATTCTCGCGTGCTACCTGGTGAAAATGGCGATGCAATCGCTGATGCGGTCAAAAAGCGCAATATCCCGCTGTTCACATTCGGCGTAATTCCAGATAAAGCAGTCGCGGCAATTGCGCCGATGACGCTGAATGCGCGCAAATACACCGCACTGGCGGAATACGAGGCGATCGACGATCGCAGCTACCCAGTTTATTTTGACGCACAGCTGAAGCAAGGCGAAGCGTTACTGGCGACACGTAGTGGCAATGTGCTGATAGCGCGCGATGGCGCGGTGACGCAATGCGCATTCGGTATCGGAAACAACTTGATGGGCACGCGCTCTCCGGTCTTCTACGACCGCGGATTGCTCGAAGCTCTCCTTAAGAGTGTCGGGAAGGACACTGCTGTGTTGGATGCGCGTGAAGCGCAGATTATTGCGCAACGCGAGAAGGACGAACGCGCGCTCACGCAGTCGGTCTTGAGCGATGTCGGCATGAATTATCGTGCAATGACTTGGCGTGTCGGCGCATCAAAAGATAATGTCGGGCGCTTCGGATGGCTGATCGGCGAAGGACTCTCCTTCGGCAATATTTCCAAGGATTTGACTCTAGGCAATGACAGCGCAAGTGTGCGCATCGCAGTCGGCAATGCGACGCAGTGGGCGCTGACGAATTGGACGCTCAATGTGCTTTCTGGCGATGTCACATTGCCTGCGGACGCGGATGAAAAATGCGTCTGGAGTGGCTTGGGCACAGTCGAATACACGTTGGATTTCTCCTTCCCGGAAAGCGCGGATTCCAATGCGCATTTCTTCTTCGAAGTCCGTGATGGCATCGATGATATTGACGAAGTGTTCTTCAATGGCACAAAGATTGGCGAAACCGGCAAGGACACGCCCTATTATTGGATTGCGCCGCGCCGTTATGCGATTCCAGCGGAGCTGATCAAGCGCGATGGGCTCAATCATCTTTCAGTCAAAGTGACCAACTTGAATGGAAATGCGCGCTTCAACTCGAAGCCGATGATCACGATGAGCAATACTTCGCAGAGCGAAATCCGTGTGACGCACACTGGCTGGAGTGGTAAGACCTATCAAGTGCTTGAAAAGGAGACGCAATACGAGA
>CAVGNO010000003.1:0-2347 GCA_963630475.1 Blautia faecis
ATATAAAGTGGTAAAAATAATATAAATGGATAATAACGACAATAAATTCAACGCATTTTATTTGAGCTATCGGGATATGGGGAGAGTGAAGCGATGATGAATGACCGGCAGCGTGAAGCTGTGGAGTGCTTGGATGGGCCGTTGCTGTTGTTGGCGGGCGCGGGTACTGGCAAGACCACAGTCATTGTGCAGCGCATTGCGAATTTAGTGCGTCACGGCATCGATCCGCACAGCATCATGGCGGTGACATTTACGAACAAAGCCGCGCGCGAAATGCGGGATCGTGTCGGGAAGATGCTGGGCGGTCATGATGCGGATGCGATGACGATTAGCACGTTCCACTCTTTTTGCGTGCAAGTGCTGCGGCGTCATATTGAGAAGCTGGGTTATAGTCGCCGTTTCACGATTGCGACCGAGAATTATCAGCAGGGATTGATTGTCGAGATCATGAATACGCTGGGGCAAGTCGGTCACGGCTATGACGCGTCATTATGGCGTTGGCGCATCTCGATGGCGAAATCAAATGCGCAATGGCCGGACGATGTGCGTAAAGCGGAATATCCGCGCGCTGAGGAAGTCGCGCAATGCTATGAAGCATATCAAAAACGCTTGCAGCAGATGGATTTGCTCGATTTCGACGACTTACTGCTCCTCACAGTGCGATTGTGGCAGGACAATCCGGAAATTTTGCAGAAATATCAAAATAAGTATCAGCGGTTGATGATAGATGAGTATCAGGACACCAATCTCGTGCAGCTGAAATTGATGACGATGCTGGCAGGCGACGCCGGTAATCTGGCGGTTGTCGGCGATGACGACCAGTCGATTTATGGTTGGCGCGGCGCAAATATCGAGAATATCCTGCATTTTGACAAGATTTATCCGCGCGCGCGCATCATCCGCCTCGAGCAGAATTACCGTTCGACCAATATGATTTTGCATGCCGCCAATGCGGTAATCGCTAATAACCGCGAACGCCACGTCAAGAATTTGTGGAGCCAGCAAGAGCAGGGCGAAATAATTCACGCAGTGCGCTGCGAAGACGAGACTGCGGAAGCGAAATTTATTGTGCGCTCAATCATGGAAAATCATACAAGCAATACTCTCTGGCATGATTTCGCAGTGCTCTATCGCTCAAATAAACAGAGCAGGGTGCTTGAAGACGAATTCCGCCGCCAGCGCGTGCCGTATGTGCTGGTCGGATCGACGTCATTTTACCAAGCGAAGGAAATCCTCGATGCCGGCGCAATTCTCCAAGCGGTCGCCAATCCATATAATGACTTGGCGTTCCTGCGCATCGTCAATGTGCCTCCGCGTGGCATTGGCGACACTGCGATTGAACGGTTGCGTAAAGCGCGTGACGTGACGCGTATGCCGGTGCAGCAACTCGCTGCGCATGCGACACAGCTGGAAGGCATGCCGTCCGAAAGCGGCGCTGCGTTGGAGCGTTTTGCCGCAGTGCTTGCCGAATTCCGCGAGAAGATGCGCGGCGCAGGCGCACTTTATCCAAACGTCAAGGATCTCTTCGAACGCATCGATTATTTCAATGGCTTGGGGCGAATGTATAAGCCGAAGCAAAATGCTCTTGACCGCCGGGACAATGTCCTCGAACTGCTCTCCGGTATCGCCGATTTTGACCACCGCCGCAGCTATGGCGCGACGCTGGATGAACTCCTGGATGAATTCAGTCTCATCGACGCGAATGACCGCACTAGCGATAAACTCAAACAGCAGCAGGATGCAGTGACGCTCATGACAGTCCATGCGTCAAAAGGACTGGAATTCCCGACTGTCTATATTGCAGGCATGGAACGCGACTTGTTTCCGCATGAACGCGCAGTCGAAGAGGGCAATCTGCCGGAAGAACGCCGACTCTTCTATGTCGCGATCACGCGTGCACGCAAGCGGTTATTCTTGACTTACGCGCAGCGTCGCCGTGAAGGACGCGTGATGATGCCCCATCCGCCATCAAAATTTCTCGATGAGCTGCCGGAGGAATGCGTCAAATTCAGCCGCCCGGATGAACTGTATGCGCGTTGCAGCCGCGCAGATGCACTCGCGATGTTCAAAGAGATGCTCGGCGGCGGCAATAACTGACGCCAAGCATCTCCTGTTAGTTATTTATTTCCCCGGGAGATTGGCCTCGGATGTATTGACACCGATTGAGTCATGGGTCTTTTGCCATACTTCAGGAGTCACCGGAGTCCACGCCGGCAATTTGTTGCAGTAGACAATCAGTGGCTGTGCGCTGATTTTAAAACTGGGAGACGACGGTGTGAATGTCGGTTCGTCGAGCTTCCAGTCCACTGCTTTGACAACCGATCCGGTCGGGAATGCGATTTGAACC
>CAVGNO010000003.1:2357-12980 GCA_963630475.1 Blautia faecis
ATTTGAACCGGCGCGGGAGCTGCAGTACGCTTGAAGCGGCTGCCGTGGGCTTCATCACCGCCATTTTTCCACAGGATAACTGCGCAATCGGCGGTATTGTTCGGATCGCGAATCAGATATGCTTCGACGCCGGAAGCCGGTTCGGCCATCGCGACGAGTTCGCGAGTCTTCATTGCATCCACGGCAGCGGCGAAACTGAGTAACCGCAGTTTGGGACGCCAGTCGATTGCGAACAGCCCGGAATAGATCGGATTTCCCGCTTCGATCCAGTCACGTGAGACATAATAGTAGACGCTTTCCATGCCGTAGAGATAGAAGTCGCGTGCGAAGAGCTTGATTACATCCGACGGGTGGGTGTATCCGGCTTCTTCGCTATTGACTAGTCGACGGCTCGCGCCATTCGGCGTCAAGTTGCGGAAGAATTCGACGAAGGGCTGCTGCTTCAGCGGCCATGTATAGTGTAGCGAATAGCCGTCGAGGACATCGGCCATTCCTGCGGCGACAGCAGCTCGTGTGAATGCGCGTCCTTCACCCTTCTCGTCATGTTTGTCAGTGCGCGAATAGGTCGCTGAAACGCCGAGTAGCGGAGTCTTGAGGCCGAGCTTGTTCATTTCTTCGCGGACGATCTTGCAGTCACGTGCATATTCTCGTGCTGTCGCTTTACGCCACCACACTTGCGGCGCATCGACTTCATTGCAGTATTCCCAGTACTGCGCATATCGGTCATACTTTGGCAGGATTATGCGCAGATACTCACGGAAGAGCGCTTCATGTTCGGGGCGGAATGTGGAAAGGTGATGTCCGCCTAAATTGAATTTTCCTGGTGGATAGCCGATGGTGAACATGAAGTTCATCCCGTACTTCTGCGCAAACTGAACTTGGTAGTCGATTTCAGTGAAGTTGAACTGCGGAGGCGCGGCATTGCCGATGCGGTGCCAGCAGAGTTCTGCAGTGCGCAGTGTATCCACTCCGGCGCGCGCGAGCAACTCGAATGCGCGTTCGGTCTCCTTCGTCAGCACTCCTGCTTGTACGAAGGGCTTCTCCATACCGTGCAAGCCGAAGCGGTGCAGCTGCTTGCTATCGCCCCGTTCGGGCAATGGCCGCGCCATCAGACGTTTTTCGACCAATTCGGCATTTGCGTCGCTGATCTGTTCCATCGGCGCTACTGTATCGACAACTTCATAGAACTGCTTCTTTTCCAGTTCGTAGAGATGCAACTGGAATGACCCGGCTTGTTTCAGCACTTCCTTCCACTCCGGCTGGAGGTTCGGAGCAATCCGGTAGTTGTCCGGCAAGGAGAGGAACTCGCCTGTGCACAGATAGAATCCGTCGAAGAAGCAGATATACTGCTTGCTCATCTTGCGCATCTGGGTGACGCGCACTGTCACTTGATGATCACCTTCGGTCAGCTTCACTTTGCCCGGAGTAACCCAGCCGAGCTGACCATTGCCATACGGGCGGCTCTTCCAGCGAATTCCGGCAGTATCCAGCTCAACATCTCCGTCGAAACGAATTTTGACTGGCGAGGACCATGCGGAGCCGGGATCGGATACGGAGAGCCAGACATTGTATTCGCCGTCCGCCGGCACAGTGATGCGGTATTGAGCGAAATAGCCGTCATCTCCCTCTGGCTCCTTATTGGTGTAGACGCGCAGGATTTGCGAGCCGGAAGCGCCCTTGCCATCATTGCGTGCGAGCACGACTTTACCGCCCCAGTTGGTACGCTCATAATTCTCCGCTTCCTGCCAGACCTCGAAACCGTATTTCAGGCCGTCTGCAAGCTTTTTATAGGAGCCGGCTTGTTTCATGACATCCCGCCATGCAGGCTGAAGATTTGGCGCAATGCGGTAACTTGCGGGTGGACGGACGTTGTCCGCGGTGGTCAAGTAGAAGCCGTCGAAATAGCTGATGAATTTCTTGTCCGACTTGCGCGGCTCATCAATTCGGAAAATCACTTTATGAGTGCCTTGAGTCAGCTTGACTGTCCCCGGATTAATCCATCCCAGCACACGGTTGGGATGCGGCAAGCCGTAAGCGCCGGATTTCCAGCGGCATGCCGATGTATCGATCTGCGGCTGGTCGTCAAACTGGATTTTGACAGGCGATGCCCAGTTGGAAGAAGGGTCGGAGATTGCAGCCCATACGTAGTATTCGCCATCTTCCGGCACTTCAATTTCGTATGCGGCGAAATAGCCGTCGGAATCCGCCGGCGCTTTGTTGTTGTATAACTTCAATACGCGGTGGTTCGACGCGCCTTTGCCGTCCGGTTGCAGGAAGAGTGCTGCGCCGTCCCAGTTGCTTCGCGTATATTGTTCCGCTTCTTGCCAGAGTTCGGCGCCGGGAAGCAATCCGGCCAAACCAAGCAATGCGCTTGCTAGCAGTGTTTTCGCAATTAGTTTCATGTTAATCCTCAATAATTATCGGCGGTTGCCCAGTTGACTCCGTAGCGGATCGTTTTTGCGTCGGAACTCGTGACCGCTGCTGCGATCTGGTTTTTCGTGACTTTTCCGACATGGCCGTCCAGCATCATCACATTGACGCTACCGTCGTGACCATATTTCTGACCATAGAAGTGGGATGCGTTGGTAAAAGAGTAGTACCCAGCGCAGCTTTCAAACGGGCATTTGCCCATATAGGCATCGAAGCCGACGCCGGTGTTGCTCGGATTCTTGAACTCGCTGCGCGTGTGGTATGGTAGCTTCTGCTTCCCTGCGTTATCTGCAAGTTGGGAGATATCTACGCTCTGCGCGTAACTGATCTTATCTTCATCCGTGAATTTCGGGGAGATGCCGACATACCACTTCATCGATTTGCTGCTTGAAGAGCTTGCGCCGGGACAACGGAAAATCTTTTCTGCGCCACCACGGGTGGTGTATGGAGTTAGAAATACCGGCCACGCAATCTTCGTCGATGTTTGGAAGCCCGCGGTGATATAGTCGCGATTTTCGTCGGAGTAGAGCGCGTGCGCGAGATTGATCTGCTTCAGATTATTGACGCAGCTGATGTTTCTTGCACTCGCGCGCGCTTTCGCTAATGCCGGCAGTAACATGCTGGCCAGTATAGCAATGATTGCTATTACAACAAGTAACTCTATCAAAGTAAAGTAATTACGTGTTTTCATGTTCGTTCTCCAGTTGCACTGTTTTTAAGTTTCACTGCTGACTTGCTTCTTTTGCCTTATTGTCATGGCAGCGTGCGGTACTGTTGCGGAGCGTCAGCAGTGGTTCTATTTCGATTACTTTTTCCACTGGAATGCGTCCTTCCATCAAGTTGCGCAGCAAGTGGTACGCTTTGTAAATCGCTTCGTGGGCATTCCAGCAGATCGACGACAGCGCCGGATAGATCTGCTCCGTTTCGTAGTTACTGCCGCTAGTGAAGATGCTTAAATCGCGGGGCACGTCAATGCCGTGCTTCAACGCGGTATAGAGAGCGGCTTTGGCCAAGCGTGCATCTGCAATCACTAGTGCAGTCGGCCGGACACTGCGCGCAAAGAGCTTCTCACAATATTCAACGCCTTCGCGCATCGTATCGGAATCTTTTTCGAGCAAGAATGCGTATTCACGATCCCAGCAGCTTGTGTCGAGCTGAAAATCCGCAACTGCACGCGCAAAGCCTTCGCGCATCCCCTGCTGCAGCTCATAGCGGGGAAGCCCAGCGAGCAGCGCGATGCGACGGTGACCCAAAGCGGCGAGGTGCTGCACCATAGTGTACGTGCCCAGATCATAACGGGAGTGAATCGTGTACTCACACTCGCGATCCTCAAATGTAACGATTGGAAACGACGGATTCTCCTTCAGCCATCTGCGCGTGGCAGTGCCGATAGCGCCGCCATACAGCACGCCGCCGGTAAAACCGCCGGTAAGCAGCGAGGGAACTTGCCCGTCTTTTAGTTCTGGATCGTGATACTCAATCTGGCAGCGGATGCCCTGATCATCGCAAAGCTGAATGAAGTTGTAGACTAGCGGCTGGAAAAAGCCGGAACCGGCAATGCGCTGCGGTACATCGCTGATCACTAAACCGATGTCGCTGCAATGCTTCTGCTTGAGAAACTTGGCCGCAAGATTGGGCTCATAGTTCATCTGACGCGCGACTTCCAAAATGCGCGCACGCAACTCGTCTCCAATTCGACCAGTTCCGTTGAGCGCAGCAGAAACCGACGCGACTGAAACCGCCGCATGTTCCGCGATATCCTTTAGCTTGACGCTTTTTTTCATTATTGCCTTATTCTGCAGTATCGTTTGCTGAATCGTTATTTCAATTTTTAATTATACGAAAAAATATTCACAAAATCAAGAGGTGCGATGAAAAAAAATCGAATATTTTTTTTGCGAGCCGTAACGAAATCTGCGGCTATTGCTCGAGTTCATCCAGCAGGAGCTCGAGTGCGGCTTGGGTTGCGGCTTGGCGGATTGCGATGCGGTCGCCTTTGAATTGGCAGCGTTTCACGACTGTATTGCGTGTGCCTGCCGATACTGCGATAAATACGGTCCCGACTGGCTTCCCCGGTTCTGCGCCAGTTGGACCGGCGATGCCGGTTATTGCGACTGCCGCTTCGACATTGCAATGTTTACGGCATCCATCGGCCATTGCTTGCGCGGTCATGCTACTCACAACGCCATATTGCTCGATGAGTTCTGCCGGGATGCCGAGGAAGTGGCATTTCCATTCAACAGTATAAGTAACGATGCCGCCTGCAAACCACTGTGATGATCCGGGGAGATCCGTGCATGCGGCGGCGATCATGCCGCCGGTGCACGATTCTGCAGTCGCCATACGCCACTTTCGCGCTAACAGCTTTGATGCAATTGATTCTACAGTAGACATAGAATGCCAGTGTCAGTCGTTCGGTTCGGGGCCAAAACGATTGGGGCCTTGTGTGTCAGACTGTGCACAAAGGACGAGGTAAATTAAGTTTCCGAGGATGGGGATGAAGTTAATCAGAATCCACCATCCGCGGCAGTTAATGTCATGCATACGGCGAATTGCTACCGCAATGCTAGGCAGAAATACAGCTAACTGATATAATCCGAGGAGCAAACTCAGAATGAGAAGACCATTTTTCCTAGAGAAGTACTCCAATGTGATGATGATCAGCCAATTGAATAGCGTGAACAGCCAGAATTCCTTCCGACTCGCACGGTCAGAGAAATTGAGCGATTCACACCAGCATTTTATGTACCATTCCATCGTTATGATTTTACCTCAACTGTGTATGAGCCGGGCTGCGCTTGCCAGCTGCGGCCATCGGGTGTCGTGACATTGGCGGTGGTGTTGCATGGCACGGAGAAGCTCCAGATGACAGTATTAGCGTCTTTGCGCTTCCAATTGGAAGTGATTTTGCCGTAGAGCGACGTGTAGGAGACTTCGGCGTGCTCGAATTTGTGGCCGAATTGCGGCGCGAGCTTGAATTTGCGGAAGCCGAACGAATCGGGTGCGCTGATGGGCTTGATGCCGCCGATATATTCGAAGAACCACTCGGCGACTGCGCCGTATGCGTAGTGGTTGAAGGAATTCATCGAGACATCGCCGAAGCCTTTGTCTTGCGTCCAGCTGTTCCAGCGTTCCCACATCGTCGTTGCACCCTGGGTGACTGGATAGAGCCAGCCCGGATAGCTCGTCTGGCAGAGCAGGTCGTATGCCAAGTCGGTTTTGCCGTTGTCGGAGAGCACTTTCAGCAGCAGCGGTGTGCCGAGGAAGCCGGTCGTCAAGTGTGTGTCATGAGTATCGCGGATATCCTTGGCTAGCCATTCGACGAGATTTTTGCGCGCGTCGTCATTGGGGCAGAGGCCGAAATGCAGCGTGAGCAGCGCGGCAGTCTGAGTCTTTTCGGTGAGTTCGCCATTATCAGTGAAGTACTTGCGGACAAAATTCGCTTTGATGGCGTCGGCAATTGTCTCGCGTTCTTCCGCAAGCTCGGTATTGCCGATCATTCGCGCCATTTTTGCGGCCAAGCGGTTCATGCCGACCATATATGCAGTGGAGAGCACTCCGCCGTCAGTCGGCGCATCGATATTCAGCCAGTCGCCGAAGCATGCGTAGTGCGCGATTCCGTCGGCATCGACGTGGTCAGTTTGCCAATCCAAGTAGCCGATGATGCGTTGCAGATTGTCAGTGAAGCTGCGTAAGTCGCCGTACTTGGCCATCATCACCCACGGGCAGATTATTCCGGCGTCA
The DNA here is from genome assembly GCA_963630475.1 of Blautia faecis. GTDB lineage: Bacteria > Verrucomicrobiota > Lentisphaeria > Oligosphaerales > Oligosphaeraceae > CAKUJM01. The sequence continues at coordinate 8,532 of CAVGNO010000003.1, forward strand.
CCCCAGCCGGTGCTGCCATTGCTCTCGAGATATTCGCCGGATGGCTTGTCGAATGGGTTGGGAGCGATAATGGGGTATATGCAATCATTGTAGACCGCCATATTGAGATCGCGAATCCACTTGTCGTAGAATGGCGCGGCGAAGGAATTATATGTCGCGGTGTTCATAAATACTTGCGTGTCGCCAGTCCAGCCATGGCGTTCGTCGCGCTGCGGGCAATCTGTCGGGACATCCAGGAAATTTCCGCGCTGGCCCCAGACGATATTGCTGTAGAGCTTATTGAGCAGCGGTTCAGAGCAGGAGAAGTCGCCGGTGGTCTCCAGCTGGGTGCTGAGGACTTCGACCCAGAGTTGCTCTGCAGTCAATTCGCATGGCCAGCCGCTGATTTCGAGGTATCGGAAGCCGTAGAATGTAAAGTGCGGCTCGTATTCCTCATGTTCCTTCCCAGCGCAAGTATAGAGCGTAGTCGCGCATGCGGAACGCAGATTTGCGCGATAGAGCGATCCATCCGGATTGAGCATCTCGCCATGTTTGATGACAATTGATGTGCCGGCAGATGGCGAGTGGAGGACGAAGTGTTCGCGGCCAACGAGATTTTGACCAAAATCGACGATGTATGTGCCGGAGGGTTTGCGGATGATTTCCTTCGCGGTCATGCGCATTACACGCCGTACCGGCGCACCGGTATTCCAGACAATTTTTGTCTTGACTTTGTCGTGTTCAGTGACGGGGTTGTAGGGGAATGACGTCCAGTCGTCAGTGGCGACGTGTTTGATATTGGGGTCAAGCCAATTGTTGTTTTCGGCCATTGCATCGTATGTCTCACCCATGTATATATCGCTCATTACGAGTGCGTCACAGGAGTGATCGCCATTATATACCCATGGGCCCTTGCATGTGCCGATGCGTTCAGTGGTGCCGTCCGCGTAAGTGAAATGGAGCTCCGCGCGCAATTTTGCGCAGTCGCCGTATGTGATTGCGCCTTTTTTCCACCAGCGGCCGATTGTGCCTTTATACCACCCGTCGCCGACCATCACTGAAATGACATTTGCGTCATCGCGCAATAAATCGAGCACATCGTATGCTTGGTATTGCACGCGTTGGTCATATTGCGTGTGACCCGGCATAAAGCAGTCTTCGGGTGCGATATTCTTTCCGTTGATGTATGCTTCATAGAGTCCGAGCGCAGTGATATAAAGGCGAGCTCTTACCGGCTTGCGCTTGAGTGTAAAGTCGCTGCTGAAGCACCGCGGCGGATAGAGTGCCATCACATAATTCTTCGCGGAGATCCACTTACTGGACGACCACTCGCTGCCCAGGAAGCCCGTCTCAAAAGACGCGTTGTCACTCCATTCGGATTCGATGCCATTTTCATCCTTGACTTGCACTTGCCAAGTGTAGTGCGTGAATGGCTTAAGTGGCTCGCCATGATATGGAATCTGGATGCTCACAGGCGATGTCACCATGCCGCTGTCCCAGACGACATGGTCTGCTGCGTCGGCGTTTTTGACGACGATGCGGCGTGCACTCTGATAGAGGCTGTCGCCAGTCAGACGGTAGCAGAAGCGGGGGTGTTTTTCGTCCATCCCCAGTGGTGCTTGCTTATATTCGGTCAGTAATCCAGAAATCTGTAGCATTGCAGTAAGTTAAGTGATTAGAGGTTGTTTCTGCGGCGTTTAAGCTCTTCGCTGGCTTTTTGGAGCGTCCAGCGTTCCCGATCGGTCAGCTGTTCATAGCCTTGGCGCGACATCTTATCCAGGATGCGGTTAATTTCGGCTTGGTCAAAGACAAATGGCGTATTGTCCATCGGTGGCGGCGTCGGCCGGCGCGGTGGTGGCTGGCGGCTACTTGTACCGTTGCGGTTGTCGTTATGTTTGAAGAAGATTTTCAGAGTGCCCAAGCGCCGCATGAAAAGGAAGCCGCCTAGAGCACCGCCGAGATGCGCGAGGTGTGCGACACCGCGGTCGCCGCCGGACATTTCGCTGAAGAGCTCGATGCCGCAATACAGTAGCACCATCACCCATAGTTTCATGCGGATAGGCGGAAACATGAGGAAGAATTCGGCATTTGGATATGTCATTGCCGCTGCGACCATCACGCCGAATGTCGCGCCGCTTGCGCCGATACATGGCATTCGCATATTGTAATTTGCCAGCGTGTAGAAGATTCCGCCGAGCACGCCGCTGAAGAGATAGAGTGTGAGGAAACGCGTGCGCCCTAGTCGCGGCTCAATCATGCGCCCGAACAGCCAGAGTGCGTACATATTGAAGAAAATATGCATGAAGTCGCGATGGAGAAACTGGTATGTGATAAGACGCCAGATCTGCCAGATATAGCCATCACATGGAATTAAACAGCCGTAGAGAAATACTGGACTCGTATTGCGCGGCCCCGATGTCAGCATATTCAGTATGAATACCGCGATATTGATGACAATCAAGTGGAATATGATGGAATGGCGCTGCCAGTAAGCAGCTGCACTGCCGGTTTGCTGACGGAAATAGTCTCGGTCTGATAACATTGGAATTCAAATAAAGATTATTGTTTCTTCGCTTGGAATTCGCGAAGACGGCGGTGAGTCTCAACTGCAGTTGTGCACTTGAGGAGGTCGGCGTAAAGCGCTTGGCATTCGGCCAGCGATACTTTGCGGATGTATTCGCGGACGCGCGGAATTGCGGCGGAATTCATCGAGAGCTTGCGCAAACCCGCGCCTAGTAGCGCAGGCGTCGCCAGCTGATTGCCGGCTAGCTCGCCGCAAATCTCGAGGTCCTTCCCGGGAAATTTTGCGACAGTCTGGCAGATCTGACCAAGCAGTTTGAAGACAACAGGGTGGCATTGTTTGAACCATTGCGTCACTTTGTTGTTCCCGCGATCCACCGCAAAAAGATACTGCACGAGGTCGTTTGTGCCGATGCTGACAAAATCGACTTCGGGCAGAAGCTGATCCAAGCATGCGACAGCAGACGGCACTTCGAGCATCATGCCGAGCTTGGGAATGCCGTGGGCAATATGCTCGGCAGTGAGCGAACGATGCGCATCCTCGACCGCTGCGCGTGCGCGTTGCATGTCTGCGGGATCCGCGACCATCGGAAACATCAATGTGACATTTGGGGAAGTGCATGTGCGCAGAATTGCACGCAGATGCGGTCGTGCAATTTCCTGGTTGGAGAGGAGGAAGCGCAAGCCGCGCCAGCCTAGCGACGGGTTGTTCTCGGGATCCCACTTCAGATAGGAAAGCGGTTTGTCGCCGCCGATGTCGAGCGCACGAATCGTGACTGGCGCGCCCTCGGCACTCTCGACGAGGTGCGAGAGAATTTTGTATTGCGTCTGTTCTTCGGGGAGTGAATTGCGCAGCATGAACATGAATTCAGTGCGGTATAAGCCGATTTCGCGGATGCCGACTGCATGCAATGCAGTGATTTCCGAGGAAAGCGTGACATTGCCGCAAAGGCGGATAGCGACACCGTCAGTCGTCATCGGCATGTCATCGACTCCGGAAATTGTCCGGCTGTCAATCTGCCGCGCTTGGATGCTGTTTTGCAATAACAGCTGATATTGCTTGACTAATTCCGGGCGCGGATTGATGAAGCATGTGCCGTCGCGGCCATCGACGAGCAGTTCGTCGGTAGGGCGGATGAGTTTTTGAATCGAGACTAGATTGACGACCATCGGAATGCGCAGTGCGCGGGAAAGGATTGCGGCATGCGCAGTCGCACCGCCAGTTTCGCAGACGATGCCGCTGATGCGCCTGATCGGAATGGCGAAAAGCTGCGATGGAAAAATTTCATGTGCAACGAGGATAACCGGCAGATTGTCGTCATTTTCAGCATTTTCGAGTTCCGGATTGCCAGTCGCATTGCAAGTCGCATTGAGCAATCGCAACAGGATGTCCTCGACATCTTGGATGCGCTCGCGCAAATACTCGTCATCCATCTTCTGGAAATCGTCCTGGAACGCTTTGAATGTGAGCGAGAGTGCGGCTTCCAGCGTATAATGCTCGCGCAGGAAGCCGTCGATGCGCTCATGCAATGTCGGATCCTGCAGCATGAGGAGATGCGACTCGAAGATGTCGGCTTCGGCTTCAGCAAGCAGCTCGCTCATCTGACGCGTATTTTTCTGTAGCGACAGCTCGACGATTGCCAGTGCGTCCTTGAGGCGTTTGCGCTCGGCGTTGAGGTCGTTGGTTCGCGTGAGCTGTGCATTGCGCAATGCGTCATCACCCGCAAGAATGACTGCGCGGCCGAGGCCGACGCCTGGTGCAATCGGCTTGCCTTGCAAGTAGCTGCCATTGTATGAGCCAATCACTTCCGCGCTTTGCCCCGGCATCTTGGCGTATGGCGTATCGCCGAAATTTGCGCTTGCATGCAATCGCGCCATGTCGAGATTCTGGAGGAATCCCGCCAGTGGCGTCGCAATGACATTGAGTGTGTCGATAATCCACTTCGGGAA
>CAVGNO010000003.1:12990-22975 GCA_963630475.1 Blautia faecis
GGGAATGTGCGTTTGGATGCGCGTGCCATTGTCAGCGCGCCGATTGCGGTGCCGTTGAAGTGCAATGGCATCACTAGCATTGTATTGCAACGCGCTTGGATGCTCGGCAATAACTTGACGCCGTTGTATGAATAGTCCTTGCCGATGTAGCTGTTGAAGATATGGTCGCTCTTGAAGACTAGCTCCGTGATCGTGCCGGCGGGCTTGAATGCTTGGATTTCGTTGTAGTAGAGGCCGTGTGATGCCCGTATCGTCATCTTGGACTCGCCGCCTGCTGTGCATCCGAATGTGCTCAATGCACAGATGCGCGCGTTGAAGACTTCAGCTAAATAGCGGCATAGCTGCTCAAGCACTTTCGATGCCTCGGTCGCACTGCCAAGCATGCCGCAACATTGCTCAATAATTTTCAGGTTGTTTTCGTGCATTGTCAGAGCTACAAATAACAGAGAAATAGAAATTAAATCGGTAAAATCGGAATATAATATCAATAGCGCTTTCCCTCCACGGATTCAAGGAGCTATTTTTCTTGAATCCGTGGAGTTGCAAATATATCTTCAGTTCGCGGAAGGCTTTATATCAGTGCGGTGCCTTCTGACCACGCAAACGGGTAGTCAGCGACTTTGATCTCCGCTAGCAGCCAGACTTTATCCTGCGGTGTTGCATCGACGGGGACCGCGATTGACCGCTTTTCTCCCGGGAGAAGAGTGTATTCGGCAGTATGGATGATGCTCAAGCCATGATTCTGCCAGAATTTCCGGAAGACCAGCTGTACATCGTGTGTTGTGCCGCTGATGTTTTCCAGTTCGAGCTGTGTTTTGTTCCACTGTGCTGTCAGTGGTTCAGGCGGCAGCAATTCGACGGGCTGGACACTCTCGGCATCCAGTTGCCAGCGCTGAGCCGTTGTGCGTGTCAAGCGGAATGCCGTCGGCTGTTCAAATGGGAATTCCTGCTCATTGACTTTGACGCAATAGCCGCGTTTATTGCCATACGAGACGCTAATCGTGATGCCTGGGCGGTATGCAAATGGTCCGAACTCAAAATATTCCCAGCGCGGATCGAGACCGACAGGATCGAAGCGCAATTCATCCTCATTGCTATCCATTTGCAGACCGGTGGTCAGCATCAGCAATGGATTGAGCAATTGAGACGAATAGCCCATGAATGGCGAGCCGACGGCTTGTTTGGTGAGCGCATTGAAGTTTTCCGCAGCTGGCATGTATGAGGATTTTTGAGCTTGCATCATCTTGCGCAACAGGAATACCGCTTCTTTGCGCATGCCGTAGTTGTACAATCCGATGATCGCTTCATAATACATCAATCCCCACGACAATCCGCGCCAATAGCCAGTGGGGTCAAAACCGGCTTTGCCGTTGATTCCCGCGTTATTGAGCGGACAAGACGGCAAGGGCAGCGGTGTCGCGAATATCTCGGGATTGAAGATTGCGTGGACGATTTGCTGTGCGCGTTCCGGTGTCACCATCTTCGTGAAAAGTGGCACAGTGATATTTTGCACATCAGCGATATGACTCTTACGGTGATCGCGTTCAGTGACATCGCAATAGCGCTGCGCTGCATCATCCCAGAGTGTTTTTTCAATCGCATCGCGCTGATGTGCGATTACGTCCTTCAGCTCATCTGCGACTGCTTCGCCTACGTCGGTGAGCTGCGCCATTTCCAGGAGCGCATTGCGGTTGCCCAGCACATAGAAATTGATGTCAGCGGGTTCCAGCGGCGGATCGGGGAAATCCCACCAGTTCTTCGATTGCGTCCCGGGGCAGAATTCATCGCCGCGGCATGTGTCGTCACCGGAAAGCTGTGATTCGACCAGCCAGTCGCCGTCATTGTCAAAGTGATGGCGTGGGAAGAGCCAGCTGAAGGGCGGGAATTCGTCGTATGTTTCATCATACGGCGAATCGGGCGTACGCGGGCGTAGCTTATTGCGGTCATAAACGAGAAAATACACAAAAAGCTTTCGCAGGAAATCCCGGTCTGGATAGCGGCGGTACATCTCCAGTGCGGCTTGCGGGAGCATGTTGAACACCAGCGGCATGCAGTCAATCTGATTAGCCAGCGGCAAGCCAAGCCGCGGCGTGCAATGGACGTATTCCACGGTGACCATTTGCAGCAAGTCGTCTGTGCAGCGTTGCGGATCGTTGAGCCATAATTGCGCACGAGATGCAAAGATGGAGTCGTGATAAAACTGCATGCGCCATGGCGCAAACGTCTTGGCGGCGGGACAGCTGAAGCGATAGTGATATGGTTCGCAATCGAGTTTATAGCTCGAAAGGCATGTCGTGGCATTGAGCTCGGCGTAGACGCGCTCCAGCGCATGGTCAGAGCAGGAGAATGCCGGCACTTCCTTGCGGAAGAAATTCCGGTATTTCTCCTCTGCACGCTCAAAGAATTGCGCGGTGCCGCACTCAAATACGTGTGATAGCGCTTCATCTGCGGCATTGCGCGTGAGACCCGCCGCGAAAAAGAGCCAGAGGTCTGCGCTGGTCAGATGACCGCGCATGCAGTATGTGTCGCCTTCAGCGCCGTCGCATTGGCATGCTGTGACTTCTAGTCCGACAGTCTGCATGCAGTAGCATGCGCCGATTGCCAACGCCGGCGGTGTCTTGTCTTTCCATGGGCACCAGTCATAGAAATGGAAATTTTCGGATTCCCGGACAATTTCGCCGCGCAATACGCCAGCGCTGTCGCGCTCAATTTTGCTTGTGCGGAAGAATTTGCCGCGGAGTTCCACTTCGAGAGACTGCCAGTCGCCGTCAAAATGCAGTTTCATCCCGAGGACATCGCCATTGCGGCCATCGAGAATTGCGCACTGCTGTGTAATCGTCACGCTATCGGCGGTAAATTGATCGGTCACGCGTGATGGCGTCCAGACACGCCCGTCTTCCTGCCATTGCACATTCAGCTGCTGACCATTGCGGAAGAGATAGACGCCGGCGGCTTCGTCGGCAAGGCGGTCATTTGCGACTTGCACATTCGTCAATGGAAACAACGACACATAACGGATGCCGGGGGCTGTCGGCACACTCTCGGCAAAGCGGCAAGCCGGGCGCGATTCAGAACCATCTTCTGCGCCAATCGAGTGAAAGAGGATATTTCCCGAGGAGAATGCCGGCGCATGATCCACGCCGCGCCGTGTCATCAGCTCATAGAGGCGCAATGCGCCATCGCCTTCAACCGGCAGACACGCAGTACTGCGGCAGTTGCGCTCGATAAACTGCGGATGAAAATCCCCGGAGCCCTGATAGCCCGGATACAATTCGTCATTACTTGTCTTCATTTTTCTGCTATCAAAAATAGTGCGCTTTTCGGTGCAATGGACGCGGTCGGCCGCTCATACAGTTCGCGCCATGTGCCGGCCGGCAAAGTCAGTGGCTGCGTTGCCATGCTATTATTGACGGCGACGATGAAACGGATTGCGCCAGTATTGTCGCAAAGCGGCTCGATATGCAGACCGTCTTCTGTATAATCTATTCCGGCTTGTTTTGCCGCATGCTTCAACAGTGCGACAAGCAAATCCTTGCCGTGCTCTGCGCCATAGCCCAGCATTGTGTTTGCGTAATAGACATTGTCTTTGCGAATGACAACTGGGAGCGACCGATAAGTCGCAAGCGTCTCTGCGTTATCGCATTGCAGCAGTGCGAAATCGACTGCACCCGCACCATCTGCTGCAAGTTCTTCTACGCCATGGATGGGGAAGAATTCACTTCCGCGGCTTCCGCCGGTTGCTTCCAGCGCTTTGAGGACATCGCCTTTAGCGTCTGCGGCTTGGCTTGCGGCATCCTCTTCGGCAGGAAGATGGAAGCTGCTGGTCGCATCGGCTTCACAGATGCCCCATTTTTCCGCGAGACCTCCGCCTGGCACGGTGTATTCGAAGTGTCCGCGATCTGCGCTGTAAGCTCCGAGATTGTTTTCGGTAAAGATTATCGTTCCTTGGCTGCGTAGCTGATTGAACAACGCAGTTTCCGAATCGCGTGTGTAGTAGACTTGCGGCAGAATCAGCAATTTCACATCAGTGCTCATTTTGCGCAATGCGGTCTCGTCCGCTAATACGAACGGGATATTGAGCTCGTATAATGCGCGGCAGTAATTCTGCATCATCAGATTGAAACGCCTAATATCGCCATGACGGCAGAACTGGTAAATCTCATTGTGTGTACTGCGATAGATGACTGCTACCGGACGGCGCGGCGCGCATTGCATGAACGCATGCTTATATTGCGCAAAACGTCGGATGAAATCTGCTGCAATGCCGGTGACCGGTCGGTCACTGCCATCGGTTTTGACGACTCCCCATGCCGGCGCTTCAGTCCCCAGCACTTCTGCACGATATTGCCAGAAGAGGAATCCGCGTACTCCCCAGCCTAATTGCGGGAGCAGATCATAGAGGAAGACATCCTGCGAGATGATGCGCTGATACATCGCGTTGCCGCCGAAATTGAGATGCCATTCGGCATTGTAGAACCATCGTCCGTCTGCAGCGGAGACCGCTTGTGCGCACAAATAAGGCTCACCGCCCGCCATTGTAGCGCCGAAGATCTCGCATCGGCGTCCCAATTCAAAGTCGTCTACGCAGCTTAACGGCGAAAAGCAACCGGTCGCGGGCACGACATGCAGGTGCGCAAAGCGTGCTGGATCCAGCCGTCGCACTGCATCCAGCCGCCATGCTGCTTCTTCGGTAAGCACGGCGGCTTGGAATTCTCGCCAGTCAATGAAGTCGGTCACGGTATTCGGATCGATGGGTAGCTCGACTTCATCAAAGTCATTATAGCAGCGCCCCCATACTCGGTTGAGTGTCGCGATAGTCCGGTATTTTGTCTGCAGCCATTGAATGAATTTCGCGCGGCAGCTCGCGCAATAGCAATACTCCGGCACATGATCCGGCTTGCGCGTCAGCAGATTGCGCTCCGGTTCATTCCAGACATCCCAGCTCCATAATGCACGGAATTTTCGGAAGTGGCAGATTGCGGCTTCAAAGAATGCCTGCCGCACTGCTTTCAGTGGTTCGTGCGCGTGACAAGGACCGGGATAGCCGCCGATTTGACGGCAGATCGTCGTCGAAATCGGCGATGGCGTGCCATGGCAATCGACCATGAGACCATCCGGATACTTCCTAACTGCCCAGGAGGGCATGACATCGCAGATGAGATTGAGGACGACACGCAATCCCTCTTTTTCGGCGAGAGTCATCAGCTCATCGATGTCTTCCCAGTCATACGTGTTTTCGCTACGCTGGCTCCATCGCCATTGCACCCAGAATTTTACCGTATCAAAACCCAGTTCATGGATTCTTTTCAAATCGCCAGCCCAGTGTTCACGATATGGCGTCGGCGCGCGATAATACTGTACGCCATAGACAAATGGGATTTCAGTCGCTTCGCTCATACAATTATCCCTCAAACTATGCGGTTGTCACTTTCATCACGCGCACCGCAGTGTGCTCGCCGTATGGATAGCCATTGCAGCGCAGCGCCAGCATCCCCGCATCCCGATTCTGGGAAAATGCAACCGTCTGACCATTGTCGATCCATTGCGCTTCGAGTACATTCGCAGTGAAGCCATCGATGCAGCGGCTGCCAATGCCGGCGACATCGACCGTTACATTTGCGTCGCCGTGAATGCCCAAGTCAAAGACAAAGTAGTAGTAATCCTTGCCGTGCTGCAGCAGGAAGTCGCGTCCATGGCATTTCACTCCGGTCACCGGCTTCGTCTCATAGATCGCTTCGCCGAAGAGCGCAACCCATCGGCCGACAATGCGCAGGACTTCGCGTTCATAAGCGGGAATTGCGCCATCCGCTTCCGGACCGATATTGAGGAGCAGATTTGCTCCGCATCCACGGCTATGGCAGAGCAGCTCAATTACGTCACGTGGCGACTTGAAATTGAAATCACGCGCGCCGACTCCCCAGTGCGAATTCATCGTCTGGCAGACTTCGCATGCCGCGTATTTTGCATAGCCTTCGCGATTGACCGGCTTGGCTGCTTGATTCTCAAATGTCACGACATCGACATCGGGATGGCCGGGTTCTCCCGGACGGAATACGCCGGTGTTATCGACAATCATCGCGTCTGTCTGATAGCGGCGGATCATCCCGTAAAGACGACTGAATTTCCAGTCGGATTTCGGACGCGACCAGTTGCCGTCAAACCAGAATCCGCCGACTTTGCCGTAATTGCGGCAGAGCACTTCGACGGATGCCAGCAAGTAATCCAAGTATTCGTTGAATTCCGCTTCGTCCAAATCCACTGTATTCTTGCCATGCCAATGCCAATCCAGCGTCGTGTGGTAGAAGAAGGGCACAATCCCGCCACGGCGGCACGCAGCGACGAATTCCGCGACCAAATCGCGGTGCGCAGGTGAGTGCGGTGCGTCAAAATCGCTTAACCCGCAAGTGTCATAGAGCGAAAAGCCCTCATGATGACGAGTAGTGAGCACGATGTATTTCATGCCGGCGGCTTTTGCGAGTTCGACAAATGCGTCGGCATCGAAATCTTTCGCGGTAAAATTCGCCATCAATGGCGCGTATGCATCGGCGCTCATCAAGCGGTTGGACTGCACCCACTCGCCACAGCCCAGCTGGGAATACAGCCCCCAGTGGACAAATAATCCGAATGCAAGCCGTTCAAAGTCAATAACACGTTGAGAAGGAATTGGAAGCATGATAGCAAAGTGTTTTTTCAGGACATGGCGCGTAGCCATGCCCTGATCGATATTCAGGTTATTTCTTCAGTACAATCGTCAGATATTTCGCAGGCGAGCGCGGCCATTGGCCGACGCCTGGCGCTATTTCGAGCCAGCCGATGCGCGATTGTCCATCGGTCAAGTTGAAGATTGCGCTGAATCCGGCAGTGCGTCCGGCCGCAAGTAGCAGCGGGCTGACCGCGCGCGTTGGGAAGGACGCTTCATAGACGACTCTTCCGGGTTCGGCTTTAATTCCCAACGACACTTCCTTGATGCGGCCGATTTCCTTGACGAGCGAGTCGTGCATCGGTGACGATGCGACTTCGCGCTGCACAATCGGCATCGCTGTATTGCCTGCGAGACAATAGACGTAGTCGTCATCCTGCAATTCCATCGTGTCTGGCCGTGCATTCTTCAGTGCATCGAGCACGAATTGGATTGAGTCGCCTTCCCAGAATGTCTCTTTTTCGCCGCTGTACGGCATGAAGACCGGCTTGTTCAAGATGAACGCGATATTGAGCGATTTTTCATTCCAGTACATCCGGATTTCGCCGGTGATTGCTTTTTCCTCGGCAGTCCATTGCTCTTTTGCAAATGCGACATGGTTGGAGTAGTCCAGCTTGAGCGATGCGGCATTTGCCGGCCAGTCCGAAAGATCGCCATCGGCTTTGATCGTGTTGTCGCAACGCGGTACTAGCAATGCCGAGACTGGCAACGACTGCTCAATGACCTGTCCGTCGTTAGTGCGGAGCGTGAGCTGCAGCTCCGGTGCTTTCACCGCAAGTGGCTGTCCCAGATGCAATTCGATTGATTGAGTCTTCTCGCCTTCGACATGAATTGCGATGTCGCGCGGCTGCTCGCTCAACAGGCCGTTGTCCTGAATGGCCAGCGTGCCTTCGAGTACTGCTGCACCGCGGTTGCTCACTTCAACTGCAACGCGCATCTCATCGATAATCCTGATGGAAAACTCGCATTTTGCCGCTCCGTGGCGGCTCATGCTCTCTTCAAGTACTTTGCACAATTGCGCGGCAGAAAGCGCAGATTTCAGATAGTGCGGACGCGTGGAGAGAGTCACACTCCCCGGCTCGCGTTCCTGTCCCATCATATCGTAGACAACGATGTCTTTGGGGAGACTGACAGTCAGCGGTTCGCCATCCCATTTCCAGACGGCAGCGACACGCTCCCTTCCGCAGTCGAAGATATAACCGCGGCAGTCTGCGCCTAATCGCACGCGCGCTGTGCATGGCGCATCGCCAATCAGATCGATTAGCGCACGCGCTGCATACAAGTAGAGTCCGGGACGCGGCAGACCGTCGGTTTCAGGGCCACCCAAAATCAAATCCAGGAATGTCGTTGCGGGTTGAGCCAGGACGGAAGTCGCAAAGTGGTAATAGCGTTCGAGGCCATTGGCAAAACCGACGAGCGGGATGCGGATATCACGCGCTGCAGTCTCTACGACATCTGGGGGGATGGTCTCGTATGGCAGTAACGCAGGCGTCTCGAGACAGCTCTCCGTCGACCAGACTGGCATCTTCTTGCCTTGTTTACGGATATTTTCGCAGACTATCGCGATGTCTTCGCCGTAATCCGGCAGTTCCGGGAGCTTGCGGTACGCATGCTCGGTCACGACATTGAGCTCTGAACTGCCGCCGTGCTCCAGCACTGCTGCGATGTAGCTCGGACTTGTCGGCACAGGCGTCGGCCCCGCCACTTTTGCTTTGGGATCAACTTGATGGATTCCGCGGCCGACTTGTCGGATGGTATCTCCGACTGCATCGATATTATACAAGCGGTATTTCTTGAAATCGACAGATGCGCCGCTTTCGACTGCGAAATTGCGGATATTTGGTTCGTTGAAGAGCTCCCATGTGCTCACGACGCCCTTCAGATTTTTGATATGCGGAGTCAAATCGCTCAGGAATTCGCTGTAATCCCAGAAGAGCAGATTGCGATCCGGCTCGCGCAGTGAGAGGTTTTCCATCACGACCATCAAGTCGAAGCCGCGTCCCTGATAAGTCTCCTTCAAATTCTTGATGCCATTGCCATAGCTCATCCAGCTACGCATTGAACCAATGCGGAAGTCGCCAAGCATGTCCAGCTGCACTGGCACATTCGCGCGGTTCGGATTGTCCGGCTGTGCACCCATGCGGAAACACAATGGAGCACGCGCGCCAATCACGCCAAAATAGAAATTGCGCGTGACGCATCTGCTGCCATCCAGTGCAGTGGCAGTGAAACTCAATGTGCCCGGCCCACGGAATTTTTCCGGCGGCAGAATCTCCGGCGTGAGCTTCCATGGCAGTTGGTGGCTGCCCAGATCGCCTGACGCAACGATGCGCCCTTCAAAATCGCTCATGCGCCATGAGAGCTTCGCTGCGGTCTGCTCCGTCGGAGAGACGATTTCCAGTTGTGGCTTGATTACTTCGCCGGCAAAATAGTAGCTTTTGCCGACATCGAGTTTGCCGCGAATCGCATAATCCGGTAGCGGATGCTCGTCTGTGTGCTGCGCCAATTGCACGACTGCGTCATCCACCCACAGCGTCCCCGGCTCACACAAAATCACTTGCGGAAAGCCATAGCAGAGCTCCTCCTTGAGTACTTGCTGCACTGAATAGCACTCAATCCCCGGCGCGGGATCGCCGAAGGACGGGATTGTAATGGAATACTTGCGCCACTGGCGTGAGACACGCACTTGGGTCTGATATGCCTTCCACGTGCTCATGCGGATGCCGATATATACCGGGAAATCGTCCTGCGCACTCTTCATCCAAACCGAAAATGTCAGCGGCTCGCGTAGGATGTACTTGACTGGATCGAAGGAAAACCACTCGAATGGACCAATCGGCTTCTCGTCTGCTTCAATCCGGAAGGACGCATTGCCGGAGTGAGCGACTTCAGTGTCAATCGCGTAGCGCGGCAAAGATGACATCGACTGCTCGACATGATTGCGCGATTTGCCGTCGTACGCTTTGCACATCGGTGCGCACGGCGATGCCGTATACTGGAATCCGGCTTCCGCATCGCCATTGATCAGGAGATTCTTCTTCGCATCGTATTGCGCTTTTTTCTCTTCGACAAATCCGCATATGACTCGCCCGATGTGATAGACGCCCGGCTGATAGAACTGAATTGTCGGCTGCATCCCCGCATAATCCTTCTCAGGAAAATAGTCCTCGATGCGTGTGACGCCATTGTTCCTGATCAGCGAAGTGCCGGGAATCCACGTATGCTGATGCCCGCCGCCCGGTGCGTTCTCGTAGCCCTCGAGGATAAAGTGAATCTGCCGTCCAG
>CAVGNO010000003.1:23056-25575 GCA_963630475.1 Blautia faecis
CTCACTTGTTATCTCGACTTCCCGGAAGTACTTCTTGCCGCCCTGCAAATCCTCATGCGGCAGATCGTTGAATTTGAAAAAGACCACCGCATTCGGATTCTCGGCATGCAACCGCCGCGTGTCTAACGTGATTTTGCCATCCGCTACCTTGAAATCAACGCTATCCGGTGAATAACGCCGACCATTGTCCGCAATGATCATACAGCCAGCTTGCTGACCATTCTTCGTGAAGAATATCATCTTCTCTTTGCGCGATAAGCGGACATCGACTTCATTCCAGTCCGCGCTACTATACGCATGCAGGACTAGCGACGCAAATAATAATCCCAACAGTATTATCTTGTTCATAAATCTACTCGTAAATGTCAATTGGCATTCTGGAACTCGACGTGTGCTTTGGCTTCCTCAACCAGCGTCTTCCAGTCACTATCCGGCATGGTATGCCCTAAATCCAGATGATGGATGATGCGCTTGTTTGGCGATGGAATCGCATTATACGCTGCGTATACCGTCGCCGGCGCACAGACGCTGTCGATGAATCCAACCGTGAGGATGCACTCAGCGTTAATCCGCGACGCAAAGAATGCGCTATCGATGTAATCGCATGCGACGACTGCACGCGGGTCATGATCCACACGCGAGATAATGCGCGGCCAGCCGCCCTCGCGCCCTACTGTTGCAGCGCCATGATCCGCCAGCGCCGGAACGGCCGCGAAGCAGAATGTCACTTGCGGATCCAAACCAGCTACCGCCAGACTCTGCCCGCCGCCTTGACTGCCGCCGCTGACAATGATTGTCTTGCCATCCCATTGAGGAAGACTCTTGGCATATTGCAGTCCACGCACTGCGCGCAGAATCATCGAACGGAAGTAGAGCGTGTCACGCGACTGCCAGCCGCGCGTGATGTAATCAGAATTCGCAAATTCGTACTCGCGGTAGAAATTCTCTGGCGGCGCGTTGGGCACTCCGTGTGCATTTGGCAAGCCATGCGCGCTGACATCCATCGCCAGATAGCCCTCGGCTGCGCGATCCAGCGGCAGACCCGCACTGCCAAAGCCCGCGCCATGATAGGACATGAAAATCGGCAACGACTTCTCCTGCGCATCGATTGGCATGCTTACATAGCCGTAAACATAAGGTTGGTCGCCCATCGCTTTGATTTTCACGCTATAGACACGCACGCGACCGATGAATTCCTTGCGGTTCGGCTCGACTTCAATCACTTCGGCGTTCATCGGCATCGCCGCCATCTGCGCAAGCTGGTCATCCCACCATGCGTCAAAATCCGCCGGCTTCGTGCGACCGGTGCGAATCTCCTCGGGCGCAAATCCAACGCCGTATTCCGCACGAATCTGCCTGTCATCGCTGTCGGTAAATGTAAACGCCGCGCGTAGGAAGCCGGGACGCGCCAGACTTAATGGCACGGTGATATTGCCGTCCGCATCAGTGTGCACTAGCGTGACTTGCCGTGCTGACACATCGCCTTCTACCGCAAGCGTGACCAGCTCATCCGCAACTGGAATGCCGTCGCGCGTGAGAGTCGCCGTCACTAGCGCTTCTTCTGACAACGCACAGAGATGGCTGTCTACTGGCGATGTAACGCTCCACGCGTATTGCGCGCTAAATGCATCCGCCGACAGCATCGCGATTGCAGTAAAAGCTAAAACTAAATGCACACTGAATTTCATAGTCATACGTGGCTAAAAGTTAGTAGTTATGGCCAGTAGAGTACGGAGAACCCAATAGTGTGAGTGCGTCTTGGGTTTTCACATACGAATAGCGCAGAGTCTCGACATGGCCATCAAGCATGGTTGTATTTATGCAATGATTTGGCAACGGATCTACGTTTGTGATATAGCTCCAGCCGCCATTGTGCGGAAATAGACCGCTATCCCGCAGCCAGTCTGATGAGCTCGATCCATAGTCACAACGTGATTCGTGAATCACTACGCGCTGTGATGGATTGCGAATCTGAGTAACTTGCGGCATGTACCATCTGGGCTGGTGCTCGCTTGCATCACTGTGAACGTATGAGAATTGTGCGCCTGTATTGTAAGTGTCTGTCAGCCAATTCAAACCACCGTTAACCGTATAGTCGCTGAATTCGTAGAAATAATCGTCATTCCAGCCATCAGCTTTGCGCTTTTTCTCGCAATCGCCACTCGGGCAATCCAGTACTTTGTCAATTTTCCAGTTGGCGCGGCTGGTCTCATTCATGCGCCCACCCTTATGACCTTGCAAGACCATCAGCGCATAAGACCAATTGCACCATCCCCAGCCACGACCGCTGCCGCCATCGCCGACGATGTAGAATGCAGTGATGAAGTCGTTGTTATCGCCGATATACATCGTTTCCAGAGTTCCCAACTGCTTGAGATTATTCACGCACGAGGTCGTACGCGCTTTCTCACGCGCTTTGCTCAATGCCGGCAGTAACATACTGGCTAGTATAGCGATAATGGCTATCACAACCAACAGCTCGATCAAAGTAAAAGACAGTTTTTTCATTTGATTCCTCC
>CAVGNO010000003.1:25845-34962 GCA_963630475.1 Blautia faecis
ATCCTGACAGATCTGACGTTCTTCAATACGCAGCATGCGGACATTTTTCAGCGCCGCGGATACTTTGTCAATTATGGCATGGAGAAACCGGACAATTCCGAAGTGCAGGTTATTCCCGCCGGCGCCGAAATTCTGAATTCCTACGGAGTATGCTGTACGTATGCAATTCATCAATGCATGACTGGCAGATATTTTGCGCGGCGCAATAACCAGGACTTCTACAGCATCGAGTATGTCGTCTCGGGATCCGCATTCTACCGATGCGGAAATTTTGCATGTCGTGCTGATGCTGGCGAAGCAGTGCTCTTGCATCCGGGGCATAATTGTGATATCCTCCATCCGCTAGACGCACCGCCGTGTACTAGCTACGGATTTATTCTCAAAGGCACGATTTTGAACGAGATTATCCATGGATTACGTCTCGACAGTGCATACGCATTTGCAATCCGTAATCCGCAACAATTCGAAGAGGAATGCGTGAAGCTGCAAGATGCTGTCCGCAACTGGGATAGCGCGCACGGAAGAAGCGAACTTGCCGCAATGACATTCAAAATGCTCCAGATGCTCGCATGGGAGAATGCATCCGAAAACAAAGCATCGCCACTGGCAGATGCGTTACGGCAGATCCTGGAGACAAATTATGCCCAGCCGCTCAATATGAAAAAAGTCGCCGAATCTCTCAATGTCAGCGTCCCAACTGCATCCAACCATTTTAAGGACGATTATGGCATGACGCCATTTCAATATCTGAAGAAGATTCGCCTCGGCCGCGCTCTCCAGTTGCTGCGGCAGCCTCAAAAGCAGATAAAACAGATTGCATACGAAGTCGGCTTCCCTTCAACCAGCATTTTATCCTCGAATTCCATAAATTCTACGGCATGACGCCCGGCGAATACCGCCGTAACACCCACGCATAACCGCCACGCGTGCGCGGGGGGGGGCTGTCCGAGATTAACCCCCGAGGCGTGCGCCTCGGGCACAGAACAAGTAGGGCCGGCGGCTTGTCCCCGGCCTGGCGTGGGCATAGCGTATTTGTTACAACGGAAATTAACGGATTTCCGTTGTATTCCGCCATCCTCCGCTAACGTCCGTCATCCTCCGTTTCCGTTCAAGAAGGGAAAGATTTGGGGATTTATGCCGTAGAGACTAAAAATAAATTTGGGGATTTTGCTTTGCTGTGTTATATTATTACTTGTAAACAAAGAGGATAGCGATAAATGTTCTTTAAGCGAAAAATTTATAGCGAGATGCTGTCTTGGAAGCAAGCGCAGAATGGCAAGACTGCTTTGCTTTTGAAGGGGGCGCGGCGTGTTGGCAAGACAACGGTGGTGCGACAGTTTGCCAGTAATGAGTATACCTCTTATATGCTGATAGATTTTGCGCGTGTATCGTCTGAAATTCGGCAGCTTTTTGACGATATGTCGGATTTAGATGATTTCTACATGCGTTTGCAGGTTTTTACGCATACGCGTTTAGAGCGTCGGAAGTCGGTGTTGGTGCTGGATGAGATTCAGCTGTGTCCGAAAGCGCGTCAAGCGGTCAAATTTCTCGTAGAGGATGGGCGTTATGACATCATCGAGACGGGCTCTTTGCTTTCGATTAAGCGCAATACGGAGGGCATTTTAATTCCGAGTGAGGAGACGCGGCTTACGATGTATCCGATGGATTATGAGGAATTCCGGTGGGCGTTGAACGATATAGCGACATGCGATATGCTGCGGGATTTCTTTACACAGCGCAAGCCGTTAGGCGAGGCATTGAATCGTCGGATGATGCGGGATTTCCGGCTCTACATGCTCATCGGCGGGATGCCACAGGCGGTCGCTACGTACTTGGATACACACGACTTCTCGCTCATTGATCAAGCAAAGCGCAGCATTCTGGATTTATACGAGGACGATTTTCGTAAACTCGATGGTTCGGGAGCGCTGTCGCGCATTTTTGTCAACATACCGTCGGAATTGCGCAAAGCGACGTCAAAATATCAGCTGTCCGGCGTTTTACCAGGGCGTGATGCCGCAGATGGCCGAACATTGGTTTGGGATATGGAGGATTCGCAAACAATCAATATCGCTTTTCATGCCGACGATCCAAATGTCGGCTTTGCGCTCAATCGCGATAACCGTCGTTTCAAGCTCTATTTGGCAGACACGGGGCTTTTTGTCACGCTGGTCTTTAAGGACAAGAAATTCACCGAGAATACGATTTATGAGCGGCTTCTGGCGGACAAACTCGATACTAATCTCGGATTTGTCTATGAGAATATGGTTGCACAGATGTTGAAGTCAAAGGGCGATGCATTGTATTACTACACATTCCCGCTGGACACCAGCAATCATCTTTATGAAGTGGATTTTGTGCTGTCGCGCGGTAATAAGATATGTCCAATCGAAGTGAAATCGTCCGGCTATCGCCGTCATGCGTCGCTGGATGCATTTCAGACAAAATACGCGAAACGCATTGGCGAACGCTATCTCATCTACACGAAGGACTTAGCTCAAGATGGTAAATTGCTGATGTTGCCAATCTATATGACAATGTTCCTGTAACGACCGAGCGCATATTGCTACGGCCATAAAAGTCCTCAAAATAACCACAATATGTGGTTGAAATGCTATATTTGCCACACGCCGTACATAAGAACACTCCCCAGCTCTTAGTACGGGATTTTTTCCTGTTTTCACGGGAAAATTTGCCGGCGGTCTCCCCACTGCCGAAAATCTCAAGTACCAAAGCTCTAAATTCAAGGAGATTGTAATCATGGCTGCTGAAGTAAACAAGGACAACTGCGTTGGCTGCGGATGCTGCGAGGGCGCTTGCCCCGTCGGCGCAATCAAAGTTCAGGACGGCAAAGCCGTTGTAGACGCTGATGCATGCGTCAGCTGCGGTGCATGCGCAGGCGAGTGCCCGGCGGGTGCCATCGAAGTCAAATAACTCTATCACCATCTTCGTGGCAGAAATCTGATTTTTGTCAATGCGGGCGGCGCCAATGGCATCGCCCGTTTTGTATTTCTGTTGATACTACATGACTTATCCGGATTTGGTCATCATTGGCGCCGGCGCAGCCGGACTATTCGCCGCAGGAGCGGCAGCTGAAGCGGGATTGCGCGTCGTATTACTGGAACGCCGCCATCGCCCCGGCCTCAAACTGCTGATGTGTGGAAACAACCGCTGCAATTTCAGCCATGCCGGCTCAATCGAAGAGCTGTTGCGCGCTTACGGCTCCCCTGTCGTATCATTCCTGCACGACGCCATCAGCGCACTGCCGCCGGAAAAATTGCGCGCCGAATTTGCCAAGATGCGCCTGGAAAGCATCGTCAGCGGTAGCCGCATCTATCCGGCATCCGGCAAAGCCGATGATGTCCTGCATGCTCTCACCGACCGCTTGCGCGATCGCGAAGTGCCATTCATGACGAATTGTCCGGTTGAATCCATCCAGCGCGAAGAAAACGGCCTCTGGACAATCGCATGCCGCACTCTCACGATACAATCCAACGCTGTGTTGCTCTGCGCGGGCGGCTTTTCCTTCCCCAAAACCGGATCGGTCGGCGACGGCGAAAAATTCAGCCGAGAGCTCGGACTGGCATTTGAGCAGGCGCGCGCCGGACTTGTCGCACAGGAATTGCCGCATGAAGACGCGCTGACACAGTTGAGCAGTGAAATGCTCATCGAATTGCCCGATGTCATTGCATCATATCCGAATGGCATCTCCGCACGCGGCAATCTGATTATCGACCGCGGATTACTGCGCGGTAGCGCAATCTACGATCTCAACCGACAAGCCGCACGCAAAAACTCCAGCGCAAAAGAACTCCATATCGACCTCTTCCCACAGTTGAATAGCAGCGCACTCAACAAAAAGATCGAACAGCTGAATGCACGCATTGCCGACCGCGCACGACTCCTCAATGCACTCGGCTTGCCGCCATCCATCGCAAGATGGCTGACGCAGACTTGCCGCCAACTCGACGCCGATACACTCAAGAATATCATCCTCCGCAATAGCGCACCGCGCGGACTCAAAGAAGCAATCGTCACTGTCGGCGGAATCGCACGCGATGAATTCAATCCCGCGACAATGGAATGCCGGAAACTGCCGGGGCTCTATGCCGCCGGCGAAGTACTGGACATCGATGGGCCGACGGGCGGCTATAATCTCCATGCCGCATTCGCGACCGGCTATCTCGCCGTGCAGTCACTCGCACGCAAACTGAAGAAGACACCATCGCCCACACCGGCTCAAAAATATCCTGACACCAAGAAGCCAGCCAAAGCGCCTATGCGCACGAGTTCTACCGGAGCAAAAGGCGCTAAATCCGCATGGGGCAGCCACTTCTGGGACAACCGTAAAAGCAAACGGCCGTAATCATACGATAATCTGCGCTTATAACATCGAGTTTTTGTGTGAGAGTTATATTATCCGTTTTTCAATGACCTCTATTTGTGAACCATCCCAGCGGGTACGCGTATACTACTTAAGTTCCGGTGTCATTGGCTGTCCGATTCTGGATGCCTTGATGGCGGACGATCGTGTTGAGCTGGTCGGGGTTGGCTCGCAGCCGGATCGCCCGAGTGGGCGGCGGCAAGTGATGACGCCGACTGCGTTTGCGGCATACGGCGAATCTCGCGGGCTTCAGATAGAGCGCATCGGTTCAGTGAGCGCACCCCCGTTTATTGAGCATTTAACCACGCTGGGAGTCGAGATAGTCCTAGTCGTGGCTTTTGGTCAGCTTCTTCGGGAGAAGCTGTTGAATCTACCGCGTTTTGGCTGTCTCAATGTCCACGCATCACTATTACCCCTTTATCGGGGGGCATGTCCCATAAATGCCGCCATTTTGAATGGCGATGAGCGTACTGGTGTGACATTCATGCGGATGGACAAGGGTTTGGACACCGGTCCGGTCTATCAATCCTATTCGTTAGTGATTGGTCGCAACGAGACCACGGGTGAGTTGGAGTCGCGCCTCGGGCATTTAGCAGCCGAGCGTTGTGGCGACGTGATCTGGGCGATAGCGCGCGAGGGGCTGCAAAGCACACCTCAGCCGCCCAGCGACTTCCCGAATGTCCACAAGATCAGCAAAAATGACGGTGCAATCAACTGGTTGTTGAGTGCAACACGGATTTTCAATATGGTACGGGCCTATCAGCCGTGGCCGCGCGCATTTACATTTGTGCCGGTTCAGGGCAGTATGAAGCGTATTCAGATTACTTCGGCGACCGCCGAACCCGACCATGGCATAGCAGTTGAGCCTGGGCAAGTTTTGCCGGACAGTGCGGACGAGCTATGCATTGCATGCAACCCGGGAATCCTGCGGATTCACCGGCTTATTCCTGAAGGGCGTAAAGAGATGTCAGCGCGGGATTTCCTGCGCGGTAATCCAGTTGTGCCGGGGTGCATACTGGAATAAAAAGATGCAGTTGTGCGTATGACTGCGGCAGTTGCATCGCCCTAACAATTTTTTCTATATTTTCAAAGCTAATGAAACAGATCCTCATTAACTCCGAGGAACTCCAGGTGCGTGTTGCCGTGGTTGAAGACGGCAAACTCCAGGATTTCTTCATGGAGCGCAACAACAAAGACCGGATTGTCGGCTCGATATTCAAGGGCCGCATCAAAAATCTCGAGCCGTCATTGCAAGCGGCATTTGTCGATATCGGCGTCGGAAAGAATGCATTCCTGCATTACTGGGATATGCTTCCTGCGTCCCAGGATGTCCTCGAGGAGGCAGATGATGACGACGATGCAAAGGATGTTGCTGATATTGCGGATGACGACGATGATGCTGCTTCGGATACCGCATCGGGCGAGCATGCTGGCGAGAGCGGCAATGATCCGATGCCGATTCTGCCGGCGTCTGTTGCTACGCCGGAACGCAATAATGGCAATTCCCGCCGCAACAATGGCGGCAATAACAACGGCAATCAGCATCAGAATCGCGCAAATAACCAGAAGAATGGCCAAGCGCAAGCCGCTGCACCGCATGACAGCCAGCTTATCGACAAGTTGCTGCCGATTGCAGACAGCAAAAAGCGCAGCGAGATAATTGCGCTGGACAAGACTGCGAAGAACGCCACCGCGCCAAGCGCGCCAGTTGCTCCGGTTGCACCAGTTGCGCCAGTTACAGCCGAGGGCGAGGCGCACGCAACGCCGCAGATTTTACCGCTTACTGCGACAGCCCCTGCTGCAACGCCGCCTGCTCCTGCAAGTGAGCCGCAAGCGGTGATTCCGCCGGTTCCGCATGTGGTTGAAGTGCCGGAAGCGCCGCAGCCTCCGCAGTTGCAGCAGTTCCGCAATCAGAGCCGCAAGCCGAATAATGGCCAAGTGCCGGATGTGCAGCGGCAGAATCAGGAATTCAACCGCCAGCGTGTGCAGAATCAGCCGGAGGGTGGTAGCCGCCGTCGCCGCCGTCGTTCGCGCAACGGGAACCGTCAGGATGGCGCAGCACAGCAAAGTGGTGCGAAGCAGCCGGTAGCGAAGCCGGGCTTTTTCCGCCGTCTGTGTGAAGCGCTGTTGCCGTCATCGTGGTTCAGCACTACGTCAAAGCCGGCACCGTCATCGCAGCCGGTTCGTCCGCAGCAAAACAGCAAGCCTGCTCCGCAAGCGAAGAATGCGCAGCAGCAGGGCAATGGTGGGAATGGTCAGAATCAGGGTAGCAACGCGGCAAAACCGCAGATTCTGCCATTGACTCCGGATGGCAAGCCGCAGCCGGTGCCGAAGAAAGCCGAAAAACGCGCGGCGAAACCGGAGAAGAAGGGGCCGACAGTTGAGGACATCCCGAATCTCTTCCATGTCGATCAGGAAATCCTTGTGCAAGTGACGAAGGGGCCGATTGGCACCAAAGGCGCGCGTGTCACGACTAACTTGAGCATTCCTGGGCGCAACTTGGTGCTGTTGCCGAATTGCTCGCATGTCGGCGTCTCACGGCGAGTTGAAGACCGCGAGGAGCGCAGCCGCCTCAAGCAGATGGTCAAATCCCTGACGCTTCCACCGAATATGGGGTTGATTTGCCGCACTGTCGGGGCAGGGCTTAAGCGCGAGCATTTCCAGCGTGATCTGGACATCCTGCTGGATGCATGGCATAAGGGCGAGGAGTTGCGTGACAACCGCAAAGCGCCAGTATGCATCTATCAGGAGCCGGCGCTGGAAGAGCGCGTGTTGCGCGACTGCCTCACGCAGGATATCGATGAAATCGTCGTCGATACCAAGGAGGCATACGACCGTGCGCGCGAGATGCTCTCGCGTTTTGACAAGCAGAGTGTCGAGAAGCTCAAGCTTTATTCGAATCCGACGCCGATTTTCATCAAATACGGGATTGCGCAGCAGATTGAGAATATCTCGAACCGCAAAGTGATGTTGCCGTCTGGCGGCTATCTGTGCATTGACGAAACGGAAGCGCTCATTGCAATCGACGTCAATACTGGCAAGAACCGTTCGGGCAAGGATCAGCCGGAGACCATCCTGGAGACCAACCTGGAAGCGGTCAAGGAGATTGCGCGGCAGTTGCGTCTGCGCAATATTGGCGGACTGGTAGTGCTTGACTTGATCGATATGCGTTCGCGCAAGGATCAGATGGCGGTCTATCGCGCATTCAAGCAGTATACATCTGAAGATCACGCGCGCATCAAGATCTACCCCATCTCCGGTCTCGGATTGCTTGAGATGAGCCGTCAGCGTGAGAGCGAGTCACTCGAGAGCACGATGTTCGAGGATTGCCCGTACTGCAAAGGGCGCGGTCTCATCAAGACTGCGACATCGGTGTCGGTCGAGATTCAGCGGCGCCTCAACGAGCTGCTTGCGCGCCGCAAAGACGTCCAGCACTTCGCGATCACTGTGCATCCGAAGATTCTTGAGCGTTTGCGCACGGCGGACCATAAAGTCATGGATGCGATGGCGCAGGAGTATAACCGCCAGATTTCCTTCACTGGCAACCCGAATCTCCATATCGAGGAATACCATATTGTCGATAAGGCGACTGGTAAGGAATACTAATACCTGAATCAACAATGCAGCAGTTTCAATTTCATCCGGGGATGCGCGCGCGGCTCGCAGGGCGGAATTGTGATGATTTGCGACCATTGCTGTCGCGCTATCCAGTGCAATTGACAAATGATGATACTGCGGATTTTGTCATTTGCACTGGCGGCGATGGGTCGCTGCTGGGTGCGGAACGCGAATTCCCCTATTTGCCGAAATTCGCGGTTCGTGATCGGAAGAATAACCCAAAATGTCCCCGGCATGGCGATGAAGTGCTGCTGGATGCATTCTTCAGCGGCAAGCTTGCACCGCGGCTGCTGACTCATATCCAAGCGCGGTTGAATGACAAGCTTGTGCTCGAGGGCATCAATGATATTGTCGTGACACGTCATGTGCAATCCGGTGCGATTCGTTGCCGGTTGCATGCCGATAATGAGTTGTTGCGTTCGCAAGTAATATCAGACGGACTGGTCTTTTGCACCGCGTTTGGGAGTACGGGGTACTTTCAAAGTATTACGCGCGGCAATTTCCGTAGCGGCCTCGGCATCGCGTACAACAACCCGATGGATGGCGACAGCTTTGTTGTCTTGAATGAAACCACAGATGTCAAGCTGGAGTTGTTGCGCGGCCCTGCACTCGTTTTGGCGGATAATACGCCTGAAATGATCGAAATTCACGATCACGATATTCTCGAAGTCTCAATCGCCGAGCGCAAGACGATTATCTTCGGCCTTGAGGCATTCCGCTGTCAGGAATGCTATCTATTGCGTGCATCCGGTATCCCACAATAAAGCCGGGCAGTCGCGTATGGTGCCGTGGATTTTACGGAAACGGAGGATAACGGAGGATTTCCAACGGAAACGGAGGATAACGGAGGATAACGGAAATCCGTTACAATCCGTTACAATCCGTTGTAACAACGCGTTATTCCCTCGCCACGCCGGGGCCGGAGAGTGTTCCGATGCCGTTGGTGTTGGCGACTTCGATGACGGTGGAGATGCGTTCGCGCAGTTTTTCGACATGGCTGATGATACCGACGAGTTTGCCGTCGTCGGTATTGATGCTGGTGAGCAGCTCCAGTGCGTTTTCCAATTCATTTTGGTCGAGTGTACCGAAGCCTTCGTCGAGCAGCACATTTCCGA
>CAVGNO010000004.1:0-25272 GCA_963630475.1 Blautia faecis
GTTTATCTATACTATACCTCCCTCCGATTCCCTCAAAATGGTAATTTTTCCAGTTTGAGGGAATAGAATCAATTATTCGCGTGGCCTGAGCGCATCGAGCAATGCGTCTGGGACGCAAAGCTTGCCAGTGCCGGTACCGAGCGCGACATTGCGGAGGCGTATACCGTGAAAATCGCTGCCGCCCGATGGCGCGAGCCCAACCGCTTTGCAAATATCGAGACTGTTGCGGACTTGGCAGATGGTATGCATTGGATAATATGCTTCCATGCCATCCAGTCCCATATCCTTCAGATTGACAGCTACGCGCCGCATTTGGAGGTTTGTGAGGTGTCCGCGTGTATATGGATGCGCCCAGATTGCGGAGCCACCCGCGGAATGTATCGCGGCGATAGCATCGGACGGCGTCGGCACTCTTCGGTAGACATATCCGGGTTTGCCACTGGAGAGCCAGCGGTCGAATGCATTCTGCGTATCCGTTGCGTAACCGCATTCAATCAGCACTTGCGCAATATGCGGCCGCCCGATGACGGCATTTCCCGCGACTTCCTGCACGCGTTCCAGCGTAACCGGCACACCCAAATTCGCGAGCTTTTCGACAATTGCGATATTGCGTTCATTGCGCCAGCGGATGACATCCGACAACAAGTTATTGAGGCGCGGGGAATCGGAAGAGATGAAGAGCCCGACAATATGGAAACTCAAGTTAGGATTTTCGGTGTCGCATGCCGCTAATTCGATTCCGGGAATCGCTTCGACTGCACTGTTTTTGCCGGCTTCGGCAAATTCGGCAAGGCCGCCGATTGTATCGTGGTCGGTGAGCGCGAGTGCTTTTAGCTGGATGCGTTCGGCTTCTTTTAGCAGTTCGGTCGGTGTAAATGAGCCATCACTGGCAGTACTGTGGCAATGTAGATCTATCATCCGTTTTTATGCGTCAAAATCATTATATTAAGTGCGAAACGCGTCTAAAATAATTCAGGGAAACAAAATTGTCACCGCAGCTATTATTTCTTCTTCCTTTTATTCTGTTGAGCTATTTGGGAGCGCAGCCGATAGCGTTGCAGCCTGCGAACGCGATAATTGCGTCGGGCGCAGCCAATTCTGCAGTCGCTAGCGCTAATGGCATCGTGCTGTTGAATGCGGATTTTTCGACTGCGGGCAGTGCGCGCGCAGTGTGGGATATCCCAATGCATCACGACATGTCGCAATGCGCAGGCGTGCGCGTGCGCTTCCGCGCAATCAATGCCGCGATTGCAAGCGAGATGACGCTTCATCTCAATATCGGCGGACGCTGGTTCAGCACACAATTCTCCCCGAAAAGCGCGCAATGCTGGGAAGAGATGATGATTCCGAAAGCGGCATTTCTGCCGGAAAATGACGCACCGGGCGGCTCCTGGCGCAATGTCTCGAAGCTGCGTATTGGCGTGTGGCGTGGTGCGCCGGGACGGTTTCAGCTGCAGCTGGCGTCGATTGAATGCGTACGCGCGAATAGTCCGCTGATGATTATCCGGCCTGCGATAGCGTCTGGCGCGACGGCATCAGATAAGCGGTCGGCATTGCGTTATTGTCAGCTACTCGATACGGCATTATGCGATGGCGGCATTTATCCTGCGGTCGTCGAGGAGCCGGATGTGACATCGACACTACTTGCGCGCTATCGTGCAATCCTCCTGCCATCGGCGAATCACGTTGGTAACTCTGCGGCTGATTTGATTAACGAGCGATTGCGCAATGGCGGCAAGCTCGTTGCGTTTCATTCGCTTACGCCGCGCGTGAGCAATGCACTGCAAGTGCCGGCAGGAAAATTTGCGACGTTGTCGCGATTGGGCATGCCGCCATTTTCCGGTGTACGCACAGCCGGCGGCGCATTTTTCCGCCAGCACTCCACTGCATTCATCGATGTCTCAAGCAATATCTCTGCGCAACTCAAATGCCGTGGATGGTGGTGCGACAACACTGGCAAGAACACCAAGTATCCGGCAATCGTGCAATCGCCTTACGGCCTGTGGTTTACGCATGTCTATATGCATCAGGACTGCGAACGCGGCACTGCCGTGCTTGCCGCTTTTCTCGAGGACTTCGCGCCCGGATTGCGGCGCATCGGTGCAGCGCAATTACGCCGCAGCGCTAAATTTGCGCTGGATAACGCGGACAAGCATACCACGCATGATGACGCACGCAATGCATTCCGGCGATTCGAACAGCGTCTTGCCGCCAATGATTACAGCGGCGTGCTGACCGCTTATCGCCAGCTCTTCGGCGCACTATCCGACGAAAGCTTGCCCACGCCCGCTAGTGTGATGTCATTCGACGGCGCAAAAAACGAGATGCGCGGCGTGTGGACGCGCGCGAAAACCGGCTTGCCCGGCGAAAACTGGTTCAAGACACTGCGGCGGCTGCAGGAAAGCGGTTTCAATGCCGTCTTCCCCAATTTCTTCACGCCATATTATGCGATGTATCCGACGAAATACGCGTCACCCGATCCGGCACTGCGGAGCCTCGGCGACCCCGTCGGCGCATGCCTAGCGGCCGGCGCAAATACTTCGATTGCAGTGCATGCGTGGTGCTACATCCTCAATGTCAGCGAAGCGCCCGAGAGTTTCAAGAAGCAAATGGCCGCAGAGGGACGCCTCCAGTGTCGCATGAATGGCGCGACTGTACCATGGCTTTGCCCATCCGATAGCCGCAACCGTGAGTTGCTCAAGACGCTGTTGAAGGAATTCTTGCAAGCTTATCCGCGTCTCAATGGCATCCATTTTGATATGCTGCGCTTTGAGAGCAGCAATGTCTGCTATTGCGAGCGCTGCCGGAATGCATTCAACCAATATCTCGGTCATGCCGCCGGCGGCTGGCCGGAATGCACGCTTGATGCATCGAAAGAACGCAAAGCGTGGCGCACATTCCGATGCGGTCAAATCAACCGGCTAATACAAGAATTATCGACTGCTGCGCGTGCGGTCAATCCGCGCATTGTCATCTCGGCGGCCGTCTATCCGGATAGCGAGAGCGCGCGAAATGGCGTCGGACAAGACTGGGCAAAATGGCTCGAGCTGGGCAGTGTCAGCTTTGTCGCACCAATGAATTATCGCTCGTCGGCATATCTTTTCCAAGGCGATATCACGCGCCAGCGCGCAAGCGTCTCCTCGCCAGCACAATTGCGCCCCGGTATTGGCGTGACAACCAATAATCTAGACCGCACCGAGACGCTCCGCCAAGTCCAGACAGTACGCAATGCCGGCCTTGGCGGATTTATCCTCTTTGAATACACGACAAAGAGCGCCGATGAGCTCGCTGTGCGAAAATGACTACACCCAACGCGAGGGCAAACGCGGCGGAGAACTATTTCCAGCTTACGGATGGCATGCGCTTCTCTTTGACGCAATCCTGTAAGTAGGAATTGATGAGAGTCTGATAGGGCATATTCACTTTTACTGCAACATCCTTGAAATATTCGATGACCGATTTGTCAAGGCGAATGCTTACCAAACGGCGCGACTGTCTGGTGTATGGATTTTTGACCGCATCACTAAAATCGTATTCTTTCTTCATAACGGCCTCCTTTTTGCGTATGCATCACTCTCTCGCGAAGTAGCCTTCCTCGCAGAAATGATGCGTATTTCTCTATCTTCATCACGGTAGCAATGGCATACCACTAGCAATCTAGCCTTGTTACTCAATCCAAGTAGCACAAATCGTTGCTCTGATATTGAATGTTCCGGATCATTTATGAAAAGGGCTTCGCCATCATAAAATGCTGTTGCAGCTTCGTCGAATGAAACACCATGCTTGTTTAGGTTGGTAATGGCTTTATTTTCATCCCAGCTAAAGCGCAATTTGTTAAAGAAGATTAGTGGCATTTTTGTAAATATAGTATAGATACAGAAAAACGTATTAGGGGAGGCGAAAAAAAATTATCTATCTGGGAAGGGGATTGGTCCGGGGGTGAGCTGGCCATTCACCCAATCGATATACCAGGGCGGCGAGTTGGAATCGCATGGCGCAGCGAGAAATTGCTTGAGGTATTTACGATCGACATGGCAATCGACATAGTTGATATTGACTTGTCCGTCATGACGATTACAGCCTTCTGGCCCGGAATCCCAGTCGAGGTCGAGTTCTTCCATGAGGTTCTCCCAGTTATTTGCGCCGTAGATAATGCATGGGTCGCCGGAGTCCATGATGAGATATGCTTGCGAAGGCTGGCGGATGAATGCGCAGAGCGGCCCGCGATTGCCCTGGGTGCCATCGTAGTTCCATGCATAAGAGCCGTCGTATGCACGAAAGCCTTCCGTCGTGGCAGTCGGCACTTTGCCGGTAGAAGAAGGGCATTTCAAAATGCGGACTTCCTGATAGTACGGGTAAGTCCATCCGGCCCAATTGAGACCGGGGTGTTCTTCGGTCGGCGCATTGGTGATATAGGGCTTGAGATAGCCGTCGTTATCGTCGGAGTAACACGTCATTGCCAGACCTAATTGACGCAGATGATTCATGCATTGCGTGCGCCGCGCGGAATTTTTTGCGCGTGAAAGCGTCGGCATCAGCATCGAACAAAGCGTCGTGATAATCGAGATAACGACTAATAACTCAATGAGCGTAAAATAGTTATTCTGGTGTTTCATGTGCAGATCCTCTCGGTTGAATGACAGTTCGTTGCGGAAAATCGCGTATTGACACATCTTATTACTTTTTGCACAGCGCTAACCAATACTTTTCGATATTCCCACAAAGTGCGGGAATTGCGCGCACCTGATTTCCAATTCGTGTAATTTGTTGCAGGAGCACTGACGAGTCAAATTTATGAACGAATATTACGCAACCTAATCAACTACACTGATTCAAGTAGTAAATTAAGGAGCTTTTACTTTGTGAACAATAAGGAGACTGTAGGAAGTATATAGACTTAAATGGAAACTGGCGGACATTACTACGGATTGACAGTGTTGCAGCACTGCGGTGGCGGTGCATTTGGTGAAGTCTATTATTGCCGCGATGCATCCGGCAAGGAAGTCGCGCTCAAAGTCGTCAGCAAGTTCCGAATTGGTTCAAACTGGCAGCGCGAACTCAAAGGCATCACATTTTATCGCAGACTCGCAGAGAATTCGCCGATGCTTCTGCGCATCTATCATGTCGGCGAGGATGACGAGAATTTCTTCTACACGATGGAATTAGCGGACGCGCTCCCCGGACACAAAAAGTATTATGCGGATACACTCGCCGCGCGGCTGGCCGCAGGGCCGCTCGCACAAGCTGACATCATCCCAATCTTAAGCGCAATCTTCGAAGGCATCAAAGCGCTACATGCGTCTGGCTTCGCGCACCGCGACATCAAACCCGAGAATATCCTCTTCATTAATGGCAAACCTAAATTGGCAGACCTGGGATTGCTCTCGCCCTTGAGCGGCACGATGACCCAATTGGCTGGAACTCTCGATTTCATGCCGCCCGAAGAACGCATTGGCGACTATACCGACAGCCGGGAATCACGCAAACGCAATGACCTCTATGCATTCGGCAAAATCATCTACTGCTGCATCACCGGCAATCGTGCAAATGCATATCCTTCAATGCCGCCTCATATTGCACTGACACTGTGCAACAAGCACTTCTTCCGTCTCGCATTGAGATTGTGCGCGCGCGAGCCGTTCAAACGCTTGAATTCCATGGAAAATCTGCAGAAGGAATTCGCGCGTACCGTCAAAATCTGCACACATGGCGAGAAGCTCTACGATAAACTCCGCTATGCAGTCATATCGCTTGCGCGCAATTTCCGCTATCGTGTCGTCGAGTCTGCGCAATTTTGCCGCCAGTATAAGCTCCTCACAATAATGCTACTGTTCTTGCTCTTATTCGCTGCGGCAATCGTCGCCCTAGTCATTCTGCCTTTTGCGACGTACCCGGATGAACCGCAACCAGAGACGCAGCCAGTCGTCGAGCAGCCCAGCGCACATACAACGCAACCAGTCGTCGCGCAGCCCAGCGCGCCAGTCATCGATCCGAAGAAAAATGCCGAGATTGCACGGCGGATAAAACAGGACTTGAGTTATATAGATTCTGACATCGAACAGGCGAATCAAGTATACAAGGAGAATATTGAAGCATTGCGCAAGCTGCACGAAGAAAATCAATGGGAAATCAACGCAGATCGTCAATGACCGCAGAACGTAAAAGACCAGGAGACGCAAGACAATCTGACGCCAGAGCCACGATAGCAATTCCACAATTGCCGTCAAAGATAAAATAACCACTTATTCGCACTGTAGCAATGTAAGAATCGCGGTGAAATGCGGTAGTAGTGTATATGAACGGCGCAATTGTACTCGCACCGTACATTCTTGAATCAGGACACGTATCATCATGGCATTTACTACTAGAAAATCACTGCTGGCAAAAGTCCGCAATGGCGATGAAGTCTCGTGGCGCGAATTCTACGAGACCTACCGTCCGCTGATCTATCTGGTCGGTGGGGATTGCGGATTGACGCAGGATGAAAAAGAGGAACTCGTGCAGCAAGTCATGAGCGAAATCTTCCGAAAAGACATCCTGCAAAAATATAATATTGACGAAGTCCCAAAGGACGTCACATTCACGTATGACCCGTCGCGCGGACGCTTCCGATATTTCCTCAAAGCGATCATTCGCAATCAAGCGCTGAAGCTCTATCATAAGCGCTGGAATTACGTGAGCGAAAATGAAGTCGGCGAGCTGGCAGATGAGGAAAAATTCGACAATTCCTGGGATGACGAATGGCGGAAGCATATTGTCATGCAAGCGCTTGCTGAATTGAAGAATCATGTCCAAGATGTGACATATTCTGCATTCGATATGTACGCAATGCAAGGACGCGATGTCCGAGAAGTCGCGAAATTTCTGAATATCTCGGTCAATTCCGTCTATGTGGCGAAAAATCGATGCATTGCGACACTGAAGGAAATAATCAAGGATTTGGATAAACGATGAAACACTATACAAAAGAAGAACTTGATTGCTACCGCCATCATGAGATGTCGGTACTGGGACGCATTCAATGCACAGCACATTTGAAGGAATGCGAAGAATGCGCAAAACTCATGGAAGAGTTGAAACGCGATGATACATTTCTCGCGGAACTGCACAATAGCGTCAAAAGCTATAATGATGCAGTCGCTGACCAGCAAAATCTGAATCAGGAAAAATACAAAGGAGGAGAAGATTATGAATAAGAAGGGAATCCCGATTCTTTGCGCGTTGTTTACTTGCGCCGGCCTCACCGCATACGCGCAGACTTCATACTACTATAACCAGAACGGCAGCTCCGCCGGACGTTCGCAAACTATCGGTAACACGACATACTACTACAACCAGAACGGTAGCTCCGCCGGGCGTTCGCAGACTATCGGCAACACGACATACTACTATAACCAAAACGGTAGCTCCGCAGGACGTTCGCAGACCGTCGGTAACACGACATACTACTACAACCAGAACGGCAGCTCCGCCGGACGTTCCACTACCAACGGCAACACGACATACCATTACAATCAAAACGGCAGCTCCGCCGGACGTTCCACCACCAACGGTAATACGACATATCATTATAACAAGAACGGCAGCTCCGCAGGACGCACCCAACGCAACTGGTAAAGCATGTCAATGCCGTGAATTCGTTATGACGATTTTCCTTCGTCATTTTCCATTATTTTCCATTATTGTTCGTTATTGTTCGTTATTTTCCCGAAGCGTGCGCTTCGGGCACAGGACAAGTGGCTTGCGCGCAAAGACATCACCCACCGGCTTGGCGTTGAATACAGGTATTGGCGATTTTGCGATTTCTATCAAGGACATCGAACCGCCCCATATACTGCCCCATGTGTGAATGGCGCGTGTTATCGGCGCAAGCCACTTGTTCTGTGCCCGGGGCGCAAGCTCCGGGGATTTTTTCTCGGTCATCCCACCCCTTCCATTATTTTCCCGAAGCTTGCGCCCCGGCATGGCGTTAGGCGTATTTACGCGTGATTGAGCCCCCAGAAATATACTGATATTTTCACAATCGCCTCTTGACATGGAAACGCTTATCGCGTCTATATTATAATGTATAGACAACTTGAATTATTTTTTTGTGAGATAAGGAGGTGGCGATGGAATCAAGTCAGAGCAACACTCGGCACGGCGAGCTTAAGGAGATGCTGCTCCGGGAGATACGAAACAGCGGAATCAACACGCGGCTCCCGTCGGAGAACGAGCTGTCACGGCTGTTCGGCGTGTGTCGCGCGACGGTGAACAAAGTGATGGTCGAGTTAGAGCGGGAACGGTACATCATCCGTCGCCGCGGCAAGGGGACATTTGTGATTCCGCGCGACCAGAAGCTTGAAAATGGCAATCCGCTGCTTGCAGGCGGCAGAATTGTATCGGTCTATCCCGACTTTTTTTCCTATTCGGACTGGGAGATAACCCATCGGATCGAGTTGGCCGCGCTGAAAAACAACTGCGAGCTTGTTTCGCTGAAGTTGCAGCCGGATTCGAATCTCGAGTCCTTATTTGAGCTGCTGGCGCGGGAGGAGAGAATCGATGGAGTGATCATCCGTATCGGCTTCAACCTGACTGGCACGCTGGTGAAGCGTCTGGAAGCAACGGGCATTCCGATAGTAGTGCTACTGCCGCCTCCGCCGGAATACAGCGGAAAGCTGGCGTTTGTCTACGGTGACAACCGGCGCTCCGGCTATCTGAAAATGGAATGCCTGCTGCGTCATGGGCATCGCCGAATCGGCTACGTTTCCGACCAGCCTTTGCAGGGCGCGGGCGCGATACATCTTGAGGGTGTCAAGCAAGCGCTGTACGACTACAAGCTGAACTACCGCGACTTAAAACGTTCGGAACTGCGGATCGGGAACTGGAGCAATCCACTGACCGCCGGTTACCGAATCGCAGCGGATTTGCTGGACCGATACGACTTGACTGCGCTTCTGACCGATTCGCTGCCGGGCGCGTTCGGCGCGCTACGTGTGCTCTACGAGCGCGGCATGACGTGCCCCGGAGATGTCAGCATCGTGACAGTCGGTAAGTTTTTCGGACTGGAGGAACTGGGATGCCCGGCACTGACGACGACGGAAGTGTCGGGACAACAAGTGGTTGACCGGGCATTTGAAGTGCTGCTCAAGCCGAAACCGCGCGGACTGGTCAATCCAATCGAACCGATTCTGGTGGAGCGCGAAAGCGTCCGCGATTTACACGGCGCATAATAAGCCGGGTAGCAATGCGGCGCAACCGTGTGCGCACCCTGCCCTTTGGGTGTTAGCATGGCTTTTGAAATAGACACACCGTTTATCAAGGAGGGAATATGAATAACGTAGGAGTAAACATGCGTAATGGCCGAGGCCGTAATTTTACTTTGGTCGAGTTGCTTGTTGTAATCGCAATAATCGCAATACTGGCCAGTATGTTACTGCCCGCATTGAGCAAAGCGCGCGCCAGAGCGAAGGAGATCAAGTGCATCAGTAATTTGAGGCAGTGCTACATGTCGCAGTGGTTTTATTCGGAGTCGTACGGTGGCTACTTCGTGCAGTACACTCGGGGACGCACATGGGTGAAGTGCTTGATGGAGTGGAGCGACTTCAAATCGTATCGCATGGCGGGCTGCCCGTCGATTCGGGGCAATGTGACCGCATCGAACTTGACAGATCTGACCGGTAAGGGTACGACTTGGCCATGGGGAGCATCGGTACTCTGGTGCACATACGGCATCTACCGTAGCCATGGAGATGCAAATTACGACTCGATCAAGGAAACGACAGGTGATTTCGCTTACTTCTCGTCGGTTCCATCGGAGACACACACGATCAAACTCGACAAAATCCGCCTCCCTTCCGATACGGAACTGATCGTCGACACGATGTTTGGCGCGGGAAGTGGCACTAGCAAAATCGGCAACAGCCACAGCTATTTTTTCACCGGCCTTGTCGAAAACTCCGGC
The DNA here is from genome assembly GCA_963630475.1 of Blautia faecis. GTDB lineage: Bacteria > Verrucomicrobiota > Lentisphaeria > Oligosphaerales > Oligosphaeraceae > CAKUJM01. The sequence goes on from CAVGNO010000004.1 coordinate 9,944, forward strand.
CCGTGGCTCGGGCACTCCAACCGCTGCAACGTCTCTTTCGCCGACGGACATGCCGCAGCGCAGAGCTGGGCGCAACTTCAGAAGTCGCCGATGCAGTTCAAAGGAGCGGTCCGTGCGGACTTCGCGCTAGTGACGGCTGATTGACAGAGTGGATATGAAACGATTGCGCACAATTATTTTGTTTGGGCTGCTGGCTGCCAGTGCGGTTGCATCCGGAATGGAACTGATCGATTTCGGGCGGCGTGAAGTGCCGGTCGCGCTGCACGGTTCGGAGAAAAAACTCCAGAAAGCCACATACACTGACTTGCCGGACGGGAAGCATGGTCTGCAGATTGAATGGGATCATACGAAAGCGGGGCATTTCGAATTTGCGGTCGGTGAAAAACTGCCGCTGCCGCAATTCGACGCAGCTGAAATCCGCGTGACTGCGTACTTGCCGCAGGAAGGGACGCCGCGTAATTTGAATATCCGGCTACGGGATCGAGATGGCGAGATGTTCCAGTTTTCGCAGCCGGTTCCGGCGGATGCGTCGGGATGGCGGGAGTTCCGTTACCAAATCGGTCCGCTGAAACCTAATGCCGGAAGCTGGTACGGCGGCAAAAAAGCGAATAAGCAGATCGATTTCCCCGCATGTTTCGTCGGCTTCGCCGGAGATTTCCGCTCCCGTGTCGGAACAGGCTGGATCGGACTGGAAAATGTGGAGTTCATCGTGACTAGCGCGCCGCCATTACTGTCGCTCGATACCGGAAAAGGTTCCGCTATCGGCGTGCTGATCCCAGGCGAGGAAAAGCGTTTGACGCTTCGCTTGGAAAATCGCCGTCCCGAAACACAGACACCGGAGCTGTCGTGGAGCATCACCGACGTTTTCGGAAGGACGGCCGGGCAGGGGAAGTGGTCGCATGCGCTGGAAGCCGGGGACACTGCGGAAATTCCACTGCTGCCGCCCCGGAAGTTCGGCGTATACTATCTGGACATCCGCTTGAAGGAGAGCGCCGGTGCCGCTGCGGATGTGCGCCGTATCAGCTATGCGTATCTGCCGCCGGCCGGACCGGTCGCGGAGAAGCAGGATGGATTCGTATTCGGCATCTGCGCGCATCTGCGCGGCAAACCAACGGAGGAACAGCGCCGCGAAGCAATGGCAGCTGCGTGGTGCGGAGCAACGCTGATTCGCGACGACGCGAGCTGGGGACGGATTCAGCCGAAGCGTGGAGAGTGGCGATTCGATGTCTATGATCCGATCCTGAAGCTACTTGCGGAGTACGGGTTGGAGTGGTCGCCAATCCTGAATTTCCCGCCGCTCTGGTCCAAGGCAGCAGATTCCCAGCCGCGCCGCAAAAGTGGCTGCCACCGCCCCGAATATCACGACTGGTCGCAATTCGTGCGCGAATTCGCTACTCATTACCGCGGCAAAATTCGTTCCGTCGAAATCTGGAATGAACCGGATCATGCCGGTTTCGCGAATTTCTCCGGCGAGGAGTATGTGGAGTTGCTGAAAACCGCATACCGGGAGATCAAGGATGTTGCGCCGGATCTTACGGTCTTTTCCGGCGGCGTCGCCGGGCTTCAGTCCGAAGAACAGAAACGGCTGTTTCGGATGATTCTGGAAGCGCATAGTTGCGACATAGTCGCGTTTCACGGCCACGGCGGTCTCGGCGGCTACCGTCCGCAAGTCGCGAATCTTCTGCAACTACGCAGGGAAACCGGCGCGGATACGCCGTGGTTTGCGAATGAGACTGCGATTTCGGCAATTCTGATCGGTGAACTGCGGCAAGCGGAAATTCTGTTTCAGAAGTTCCTGTACAGCTGGGCGAACGGTGCGTCCGGCTACAACTGGTACGACCTGCGCAACGACGGCGGCGACCCAAGTAACAACGAACACAATTTCGGGCTGATGACTTGCGACATCCGCCCCAAAGCCGCTTTTGCGGCCTACAATATGCTGGCAAACCACTACCGTGGAGCAAAGTTCCTGCGGCCGATCGCGTTCGGCAACCGTGTGGAAGCGTTCCTGTTCCAAGGACGGGACAGCAAACTGCTACTGGCAGTCTGGAGCAACGATAACAGTGCCGACGGCGTCCCGCTGCGGCTGACCGATGTGATACGCGCCGCTGAGGAAATCGACATTTTCGGCAACGTGACACCACTTCCTGTGCAGCAGGGGGAACTGGCGTTCAAAGCGGGACGGCAGCCGGCGACGATTCGACTGAATGCGGATGCGTCCGGACTGCAACCCGGCGGCGTATTCCTGCGCACCAGCGCCGAATTCACCGTCACGCCAGGGAACGAAAGCACAGTTACGCCGGAATTCGTAAATCCGACCGGCCGACCGCTTGATGTAAAGCTGGCATGGAAAACTCCCGCCGGCGTCACAGTGCGCGACGCAGTCCGCTCACTGCGCTTGAAGCCAGGCGAAGCGAGGAAAGTGCCGGTCCGGCTAGCCGTTGCGGAGACATTCACACCACCGGAACGAGAGCATGCCATGCTACAGATCGAGCTAGAACTCGGTTCGCTCTGGAAAGGAACCGTCGGCTGGCCGCTACACCCGGTGGTGCGGCTTGCTCAAGGACTGCCCCGGACGCCGACTTTCGTGCTGCGCGACGCATCACAAGTGATCCCCTTTGTGCCGAACGTCCCCGATAAAGCGCATCTTTTCTGGAAGAATGCGGATGACCTCAGCGCAGAAATCCGACTGGGCTGTGACAACAATGAACTGCTTTTCGAAGCAGTTGTCACCGACGACGTCCATCATCAGCCGTATACCGGTGGCGAAGTGTGGAAAGGGGACAACATCCAGATCGCGATGAAGCTACACGGACAGAACGGCCTGTGGGAACTGGGGCTTTCCCGACTGCAGGACGGCTCCGGAGAAGCGTTCTGCAGGCTGGCTCCCACCGGATTTACTGCAGAGAAAACCGCAGCAGCTATCCGGCTGGAGACTTCGCGAGACGAGAATGCGAAGCAGACCGTCTACCGCGCTGCTATCCCATTCCACGCGATCGGCCTGACGGAAGCAACAGCACGCCGCGGCTTCCGCTTCAACCTGATCGTGAACGACAACGATGGCGAGATGCGCGAATCATGCATCGGCATTGCGCCCGGCATCGCCGAGGACAAAGACCCGGAACGCTACCCCACACTAGTAGTGCCGTGATGCTTGCGCAATGTATTTATTGACATCTATCCCCACTCATCATTCCAGCGATGCACACACACGTGCTGTTCATCACGACGCTGTTGCCGACTAAAGGCGTAATGCTCTGCCAGAGCAGCTGCAGATGCTCCTGACTTAAGCCGGCGGCAAGCAAGCGTCGTGCATAGCTTTTCTCATCATCGAGATTGAACCATCGTGACAATAGCGCGCCATTGAGGATAATATTGCGCTTTTGCGGCAAGCATTGCAGCGCGCTCACGCGCAATCCCGCATTCTTGAATTCCGCTTCCAATTCACTCACATCCCAATTGACAATCGGATCTTCGGGATTATGGTATATCTTTTCTTCGGCGACCGCAATCTCGCGGGGCAGGGCGCATGGCGCCAAACGCGAGAGACGCTGTCCACGCGACGGCAGATTCTCGGCCAATGACAGCGTCCCGCCATCGGCAAGCAACGCGCGCAGTGTTTGTAGGCGCGCCGCATGCATCTCGCTGCTGCCCAATATATTTCTGCCGACGACAAACTCAAATTTCATCTCCGCAGGCAACAGCTGCGGCAATTGCTCAATTGTCCCGACAACTATTTCTGGGCGCCGCAACTGTGGGAGATTATGCGCTTGTTCGATCAGTATTTCGCCTGCACGCGCGCTACTGACCAACGAGTATACTCCGCCTTCAGGCACACGCCTCACCGCTTCCCAAGTCAATAATCCGCTATCGCCGGCGAGATCGAGAATGCGTTCATGTCGCTGGATTGCGCGCGCATGAAAGAGTTCGCCGCGCACAACCGCTAAATTGCCTGCCAAGGAATCGACTGCACGCGCGAGCCACTGGCTTGTCTGCCGTTCTTCGTAGGAAAATGTGAGGATTTCCGGCGGCGCACTCGCATTTTCACTCTCGCGCAATGCCGCTAATTGCAGCTCGCGGCGTTGCCGAATCTGCTCCGCCAATGTACTCTCATAGCCGATTTCACCCGGCTCATAAAAGACGCGCCCTTGCAATGAACTCGGCAAATACTGCTGCGCAACCCAATGCTCACGGTATTCATGCGGATACTTGTAGCCAACACCATGCCCAAAACTCTCCTTGTCCCGGCTGGCATCGCGCAAGTGATTCGGCACTTCGCCCTCCTTTTCCGTTTCAACACTCTTGAGCGCATCGAAAAAGCCCATGACTGAATTCGATTTGGGCGCAGTCGCACAATAAAGCGCCGCATGCGCCAGTGGATAATGTCCCTCCGGCAAGCCAACACGGTCAAATGCCGCCGCCGCTGCATTGACTAGTTGCAACGCGTGCGGATCCGCCATGCCAATATCCTCCGACGCAAATATCGTCATGCGCCGGAAAATGAAACGCGGATCCTCACCCGCATACACCATCTTCGCAAGCCAATAAAAAGTCGCGTCCGGATCCGACCCGCGCATCGATTTGATAAATGCCGAAATCGTGTCAAAATGACAATCTCCCTCGCGGTCATATAACACCGCACGATGCTGAATCGACTCCTCGGCAACCGCCAGCGTGATGTGAATCACGCCGTCATCACCCTCCGGCTCAGTCGTCTCAACCGCTAATTCCAACGCATTGAGCGCTGCACGCGCATCGCCATTGGCGACATTCGCCAAGTGCGCAAGCGCGTCATCGTCAAGCGCAATATGCTTCTGGCCATATCCACGCACTTTGTCCGCTAGCGCTTGCCGGATTATCGCTGCGATATCCTCGACTGTCAGCGGCTTAAGCTGAAAAATACGGCTGCGCGAGACCAGCGCGCGATTCACGGTGAAATACGGATTCTCCGTCGTCGCGCCAATCAGGATAATCGTGCCATTCTCCACCCACGGCAATAACGCGTCCTGCTGCGCTTTATTCCAGCGATGCACTTCATCGACAAATAGTATCGTGCGCTGACCATATTCGCCCAGCCGCTGTTGCGCATCCGTCACGACATCGCGCAAGTCGGCAATGCCCGCCATCACCGCATTCAGCGTCACGAATGCCGAGCTAGTTGTGTTCGCAATCACGCTTGCAAGTGTCGTCTTGCCAGTTCCCGGCGGACCATAGAAGATCAAAGATGACAGCTGATCTGCTTGGATTGCACGGCGCAGTAGCCGTCCTGGCGCCAAAATATGCTGCTGGCCAATGTATTCAGCCAGCGTCCGCGGGCGCATCCGTGCCGCAAGCGGTGATTCCTTGCGAAGACGCTCCTCGCGAGCATGCTCAAATAGTGACTTGGTGTTATGCAATGCTTGTTTCTATTTGCGTCGAATCATGACGGCAGTGAACATCGCGTCGCAGTCGTCTGGCCATGGCCAGATCTGTGTCATGCCATCGGCACTCTGGCCAGTCAGCGGGTCAGTGTGAGGCAGCAGGATAAAATCCGGATGCGCCGCGAGGAATGCTTCGACCACGCCTTGATTTTCGCTGCGGAACATCGAGCAAGTCGAGTAAACGAGTTTACCGCCACGCTTGACCGCATCGGATGCCGCATTGAGGATTTGCGATTGCAGCGCAGCGAATTCCGCTATCTTCTCGCGGCTTGTATTCCATCGGCCGTCGGGCGTGCGCCGCCAAGTCCCAGAGCAGGAGCATGGCGTATCGACGAGTACGCCGTCGAAGCGTTCGCGATATTCGGCGCCGCTCTTGCCATTCCATTCTTTCATGCGGATATTGCAGAATTTGCCGCGGCGTGCACGCAATTTAATCTCCTCAAGTTTATTTGCGCGCACATCGGTCGCAAGAATTGTCCCGCGGTTATGCATCAACTGCGCAAGATGGAGTGTCTTGCCACCGCCGCCGGCACACGCATCCCACCACTGCTCGCCCGGCTTCGGATCGCAGACGAACGCGACTGCTTGTGACGCTAAATCCTGCACTTCAAAGAGGCCATCCTTGAACGCCGGCATGCCGCGAAAATTCGCTGATGCATTTTTCACGCAGAATGCGTGCGGTAAAATGGTGTGCGGTTGCGGCTTTATTGCGCCCTCGCTTTGCTTCTGCAATATCGCGATAAAACCCGATGTGTCATTGCTTTGGGAACGAATCCAAACTGGCGGACGCTTCTGAAACCACTCGATCAATTGCGCTAAATCGACTTTTTCCTCCGGCGCGATTTCCTCGCTTGCCCAGGATGGCAGCAGCTCTTCCAGCGTCAGCGACGGCATCTCGCCATCCTTGAAAAATGGCCGCAGGAATTTCCGGCGGTCACGCACTGGCGTGTCGGCAGAAAAATGCTCAAAGAGCTCGGGATAAAGTCCTGCTTCACGCAGCCAGAACATCACGGCTGGCGGCAATTGAAAACGCGTCTCCAGAATCCATGCCGCGCTCATGCAGCTGTACCACGGCCACGGCGTCGCCGAACGCCACGCGTCGTCACTTACTGCAACGCCATTCTGCCATGCAGTGACAAATTTCTCCGGGGCTAGCTTTTGCAGCCACCCCCACCACCGCAACACTGAAAAAAGCGTCTCGCTAATCACACGGCGATCTCGCGATCCTAATTGATGATTATTGCGGCAAATCTCACGCAAACAGCCATCCGCAGGACGATGACCCAATAACGATTGCGCCAACGCATCTATCACAATTTGAGCGCAATTGCGCGCCATCCCTGCAATGCGATTGACTGGCATCGCACTCTTCTGATTCTGTTCCTTCTTTTCTGACATAGCAAAATTCAAAATTCGTTGAATCGATTGGCGTAATTATGCGTGATTATGAATCGTTACCACTTTGTATGCAAACACTTGACATTTATGTGTTGCGGTATTACATTCGGTATTACGGGGCGGCGGGGCGGGGGCCCACCCGCGCGCGGCCAGGGACAGATGTTATTTTTCCGCAACATGTAATGTCGAACCGCAGGAGTGTTATTTCCCGATGTTAGGCCGAGGGGCCACCCGCGCGCGGCAAAATGTCATTTTTCCGCAATCTGACATAGCAAAATTCAAAATTCGTTGAATCGATTGGCGTAATTATGCGTGATTATGAATCGTTACCACTTTGTATGCAAACACTTGACATTTATGTGTTGCGGTATTACATTCGGTATTACGGGGCGGCGGGGCGGGGGCCCACCCGCGCGCGGCCAGGGACAGCGTCGCTCACAATAGAAACGCCGGCGCAATGTGATGCGTCAGCTCATGAGCGTATTTGCGGCGATAATGCCGGAGAGCATCGCGCCGACGATGCCCAGCAAACCCTGATCAGTACCGGCTATCAGCATGTTGTCATAACCAGTTTGGAAATCCTTGAGTTTCTGACATCCACCGTAAATGCAGCCGCATGTCTGCGCAGTATAGCGCGCAATCGTTCGCGGCGTAAAGAGGTCGATATACCGCGCGTCATTGGCCAATTGCGCGTATCGTGTCGCAAGCAAAGCTTTTAGCGCCGCCGCCGCCGCGCGTTTCTGTTCGCCGTATGCATCGCGGCTCAATGCCGAGTCGATCCAGAATTGAGCCGGCGTCATCGCACTCAAGCGCAGGATGCTTTCCTCCGCTTCGCAACCGGGATAATTGCCAGGCGCACAGATGAGGATATGTTCAAATGGCCAGCCGCATGCGTTGGCATGCGCAGGGCAGCGATAGTCAAAGTGGTCAGCTGCACACAAAAATGTCGCGGAAGCTGTCAGGCCATACTCGCGCACGGGACGCGGCAGCTCAAAAACGCCCTCAATGAAGCTATGCTGCGGTTCGTAATTCGCCGCATGCACTGCGGCATATAGCGGCATTTCCGGTGTAAGCGACTCTTCGCCAATCAACCGCGACAATTCGCGCGCGCCAATTGCAGCGACAAATGTGTCTGCGGTATGACTCTCGCCCGATGCGTCAATGACACCGCTGACGCGGCCGTTTGCGACTTCGATGTGTTTCACGCCGCATCCCAACGAAAGCGTCGCGCATTCCTGCTCAAGATGCGCTTGCAAGACGTGCAAAAAGTGTTGCATACCGCGTTGCGGCCGCGCAAATCCCTCAATCAGCACGCTCTGAAACATCGTGCAGAACGCTTGAAAATCCATATCCACTTCGCGAGGATTGCCATAATACATCACTGGCATGCAAAGCATATCGCGCAATCGGCGATTCTTGATAAATTCCACGAGTTTCTCAAGCGTCGAGCAATACGGCAACGCTTCTCCGGAGTATCCATGCGCGCGAACAGTCTCGACTAGCGCATCAAAACCCGCGATGTCCTCTGGGAATTGTTCTGCGATTTGCTGCCGAAATGCCGCAAAGTCGTTATTCAACCGCAGTGTATTTCCCGGAAAAGCTATTTCCGAGTGATCCTGCGGACATAACGCAAGCTCGCTGCGCTTGATACGCAATTGCCGCAAGATTCGATTCAATGGCGCGCTGCGGTCGCTTTCCGGCACAAAATTCGTCAGCGCATGCAATCCGACATCGATGACGTGCCCATTGCGCTTATACCACGAATTCAAGCCACCGATGGCAGTGTGCGCTTCAAAGACACGCACTGACTTGCCAAAATGCGCAGTACGTATCGCCGCCGCCAGTCCGGCTAGCCCGGCTCCAATCACAATTGTGTCGTAATGCGCCATGTAATCCCTAAACATTCCACGCGTGGAAGCAGGCTTCTGCCCCCACGCGCAGTGTATTGCACTATATACTACGATAGTACGCTAAACTATTTGCACGCTGCAATAAATGCTTGGCGTGAACGCTCGATTACTTCGACTCCGACGCAAATGGCGATGCGGACATAGCCAGCGTAACCGAAGCCGCTGCCCGGCACTGCCAAGATGTGATGATCCGCCAACTTTTGGACAAATGCGACGTCGTCCATGCCGTGCGGCGCTTTCGGGAAGAAGTAGAATGTCCCCGCTGGCGGCTGGAATTCCAGCCCGGCATCTGTCAGAATCTCGCTCATCAAGCGGCGGCGTTCTGCATAAACCGCCAATTGATCATGTTGCAGTTTCTGCGCGAGCGCGATATCCTTCAGGCCATGGATAATCATCTTCTGGCCAATGCACGGGGAATTGACGCCGCCCAGAATGCGATTAGTCAAGATCAATCCTGCAGTCAATTGCGCAGCCATCTCGCTACCCATCGCCGGATTGACGCAGAGGTAGCCGACACGTTCGCCTGCCAGACCGAGGTTCTTCGAGAAGGATGAGCAGACAATCGAGTACTCATAGAATGGCAGCACTGACGGCACTTTGATGCCATCGAACGCCAGGAAGCGATATGGCTCATCCGCAATCAGAATAATCGGTCGCCCGCCGAATTTTGCATTCGCCTCGCGCAGAATCTGCGCAAGCGCCGCAAGCTCTTCCGCGCTATAGACAACACCGGAAGGATTGTTCGGGCTATTGATCAACAGCGCATGCGTACGCGCGGTGATTGCCGCCGCGATGCCTTCAATATTCAGTTTGAAAGTGCCCGGCGCGGATTTCACCGGCTTGAGCACTCCTCCGTAGTTGCCGCAATATGAGCCATATTCAACAAAATACGGAGCAGGGCAAATCACTTCATCGCCCGGTTCCAGGATTGCACGGAAGATGTCATTGAGGCCGCCGGCAGCGCCGACTGTAATCACAATATTGGATGCCGGCACTGCGACTCCCTGTTCGGCTTCCGCCCAACGCGACAGCGCTTCGCGCGCATCGGGATAGCCCGCATTCGGCATGTAGCCCAACCCCGCCGGCACATCGACTTCCTCCGGCAATTGCCGCAGCGCTTCGATCATCGTGCATGGCGGACGCAAATCCGGACTGCCAAGGCTGAAGTCATAGACATTTTCAGCGCCATACTGCTTCTTCATCTCAATGCCGGCTTCGAACATCCGGCGAATCCATGACGAATTCTTTTGAAATGCAAGTATCTGATCAGAAACAATCTGCATAATCATTTACCCTCGTTTACTCTGTTTTGCCGCGTGCGCTGCCACACTCTCACACTATTTCCCAATCAGCTCCTGATTGTCCTGCCAATAGGGATTCTTGCGCGAGATGTCCACAGTATATGCCGGCTCGTAATCCGGCTCGTTCAACCCGAGGACACGGCGACGCAACTCATTCACAATCCAACGCTCGATTTTGAGCACCAGCATCTTATGACGCAAGCGCCCCTGCATGTCGCGGTTCAGGATATTCGGCAATGTATTCGTTGTGATGATGTCGTCAATCACACCGCTATTGAGGTTTTCCTTGACTTCCGGCGATGAATAAAAGTGCGTCACGACAAAGAGCACACGCGCTGCGCCTGCTTCCTTGATCTGCTTGCAGCATGTCGCAATCGTACCGCCAGTGCGCACCATGTCATCAAATACAACCACTTCACGCCCCGCGACTTCCTCCAGTTTGGTCGGGCTGCTGTCAGCCGCCTTGATCGTGACTTTGCGCTCGCCACTGCGCTCCTTGTCCATGATCAACAGCGATGGCTCGTTGTGAACGCCGATGCCCAATGGCGCAACGCGCTGAAGCTCCTTGCGGTATTCCTCAAAAACACTCCGCGCAAATGGCGTCGCGCCCTTATCCGGCGCGCAAATCACAAGCCCTTTGTCGCAGCCAATCTCGGTCAATGACGCGTGATTCGCCAGATAGCTCCCATACAGCCGCGCTGGTGACAAATTGTAGAATTGGCCATTGAACATCTCGTTGAAGAGCGTCTGGACTGCTACCGAGTGATTATGAACGGTCATGACGCAATCCACTCCCGCTGTCTTCAATAATTCCGCATAGAGCATCGATGACCATGCCTGACCATCAAACTTCTTGTAATCCTTCGGCGTGCGCTCAAACGCGACTTTGCCATATTCGGGACGCGCACCACGGTCTTGAGCACTGTAGAACAAATCCGGCTCAACAAGAATAACCCGCTCAGCTCCATTGTCTTTCGCTGCGCGGGCTACGAGGAAATTACGCATTGCACGCGCATTGCGCGTATGCATGCCTGAACACGCCGAGACGATTATCACTGTCTTGCCACGCAAACCGTAGCCAATATGGTCAAAATCCGTCTCGTCACTGATGAAACGCGGACAGAACTCGCTGTTCGCAAACTCCTTGTAGGCCAAGATATCCGAGATATCTGTCTCCTGCTGCATATAATGCGCAATGTCAATAGCCAGCGGGTCGTCGGAAACTGCACCCACGACAATGAATTTATCGGTCATCATGGCCTGAAATGTATTAAAATTTTTGGTGGAGAGGATGGAAAAATATGACAAATCGTGTCAGTACGGATAATATAAACCAGAATCAGTGGTACAATGGCCGAATGCAACAAAGCCATATAACGCACACCACTGATGGCTAGCGATAGAAAAACATGATGAAGTAAATTGGTAAGTAAACTATACTACCCTTCATTGTAATCTCACGCGCATTTGAGAGTACATACGCTTTCTGTATACAATACTCATCATTGGAAACAAAGTTGTTCAGAGCGCTGTGAACCGTGTAGTCCTTGCCCGATTTTACCTCAAGCGGAATCACCGAAAGGCTGTCATAATCGTCAATCAAATAATCAACTTCGCCTTTGTTGCGATTGTCATAGTAGAACAGCTTGTATCCATGGGCAATCAACTCTTGTGCAACTACCGTCTCATAAACCGCCCCAAGATTGATGGATTTTACATCGTCTAATATCGCATGCGAGTTATTGCCATAAAGTATCGACGATAAAAGGCCGACATCATTCAAATACAGCTTCAGGAGATTCTTTGAGCTTGATTCCGTCAAAGGAAACACCGGATTGGCTATCGCTTGCACGCCAAGCGATATTCCAGCACTGATAAGGTACTCAAACTCATCCTGATAGTCGCTAAATGTCTTCCCCTTTTTTCCTTCAATATCCTGAACGACTAACCGCTTTTTCTTATTTTCCATATTAGAAGGAATCAACTCGTATATACGGCGTATCTTCAATTTGCGCTCGGTGTCATATTTTGACGCATCAATCGCGTAATAATCCCGGATTTCATTCTGTATTTCGCGCACTTGCTGAACATTATGACTCTGCAAAAATGCATTGACCACATCCGGCAAACCGCCAGTCAGCAGATAATACCGAAACAACCCCATAAGCTTATTGTGCATCTCCTCATCCAGCGATTCTAAACGCAGAAATCTTTCACGTAAAACCGCAATGACACTTTCATTCATGCCATTGGCATATAGGAATTCCTCAAAATCCAAAGGAAACATCCGTACTTTGCGGATGCTCCCCATCGGAATAGATGTCGTCTGGGATAAAGTTACTCCTAATAATGAACCACTTGCAATGTAAGTATACTTCCCTTCCGAGACCAAAAATTTCAATAGAGTGAGTAATTGCGGATAAACTTGTATCTCGTCTATGAAAATCAACGTGTTATCACGCTCCTTCATACGCGCACCAGCACTCATGCTTACACGAAGATAAAATTCCTCTGTCGTCCGAACACCAGAAAATAATCTGTCGCCTAACGAATCCTCTACCATGTTGAGCTCTATATAGTTCGTAAATAGACGCTGCCCAACCTCACGAATGATAAACGTCTTCCCAACTTGACGCGCACCATCAATCAATAATACTTTGCTACTCTCCGACCGTAAATGATCCTCAATTAACGCCGCTATCTTACGATATAACATGTTCTTCCTCCGTTTCTATGTAATTACGATTTTTCAAACTTAATATAATCGCAAAATGACAACTTTTCAATAAGATTGTAGACGATATAACGGCATATTTCAATATATAGCAAGGGAGATTATAGTATAGTATGGTTTGATATATTATGAAGTTTATTATACTATACTGTATTGTATTAGGCCTGTGACCTGAAGATATTCGCGTGCGAAAAGACAGCTCCCACCGGGCAGCCGTTCCTACGTTAAAAACGGCCGGGGTGCTTCAACACCCGGAGCTTGCGCCCCGGCCTAATAAGGGCAAGCCCCAGGCATATATGCAATCAAAGCAATTATATCTCGAAACCGGCTTTATTTGCGGCGGCTTTGAGCTTTGTCGCGAGGACGACGCATGAGTTAATACGTGCAGTGCGTCGGAAGATAGTGCAGGAGCGAATAACGTTGGCTATCTCGGGATATTTTGTCAGTTCTGGCACGTCGTTAATTGCGGGTATATCACACGTATTCATCGCTTTAACAGCTTCTGTATGTGCGGATTTCTTCAGCACTTCTTGAGCATTCTGGCTAAGCATTTCACCGCCGAAGATGATATTGAATGTAACACCAAGCGCAAAGATGTCGGTATCCTCATTCAGCGCAGCGCGGCAGATTTGTTCGGGCGCGAAGAATCCTGCGGTTCCGGCGATAGACTTGCCCCGATAGCCTGCGGGCACAGAAATACCGAAATCGATCAGCCTGACGCGTCCTCCGCGTTCCAGCATGAAATTAGAGGGCTTGATATCGAGATGCACTAGCTTGCGTTTGTGCATTCCGCCAATTGCACGGCAGATTTGCATACAGACTTTCAGTTTATCCTCGATCGACATGGAATGCAATAACGCTTTGTCACTTAAATCGATGCCATTGATGCGCTCCATCAGCAAATCCCAGCCCAATTCGAAGCCGAAGCGTCTGACGCGCCGCAAGGAGATGATGCGCACAGGACACTGGTTGAATGCGTTATCCTCATTCAAAACGCGCCCGACATTGTATTCGTTAGTGATATGGCGGACTTTGGTCTTATATGAGACGCCCGCCAATTTCCCCTGAATGCCGTTTGTACTGGTCTTATCCAGCCATTTTGCTAGCCAATTGCGCACTGACTTGACGCAAAAGATGTATCCGCGGCAATGGCCGACATACAGGAGGCTTTCCGCGCCCTTGGCGAGGAATTTCCCGACTTCATAGCTGCCTTTGCGTGCGAGCGCATGCATCACGGCATTGCGCTCGGTATACTCGAGCTTATCCAGCCGTTCCGGAAGCATCGTATCAAGATGATGACGGCATACCGAACTCATTTCATAAAGCGGCGAGTGCTCATAAGGCGTATTGTCAAATTCGCGCAAGTCGTTATCCGACAAAATAGTTGTATCTGCTCCATTGCGCGACATTGAAGTGCCGACCCATCGTGCAGTCTGGGTATCGCCTGCTTTGTTTCCAGCCAGTTCCGTCGTCGGATTATCAACTTTTTGTGTGACTTCCGGAGCGTGCAAGTCCGCATCGCTCAAATAACGACGTTTGGCGTTACGCTCCTCCTCTTTAAGATAATTTCGAATTCCCATGATAATATTATTCCCACCAACCGGTTATCGCTAAAACAGAGACATACGCAAACACTCGCATTTACGCGAAAAATCGTGACTAATCGCACATCCGGAAGCCGCATGTGCGAATAAATCACAAAGCTAGAACAATTTTCATACAACCTGACGCAACAAATACGCCAGGTTGCAGAACCCAGGATATGCCAAACGCTTAAATCTTGTTCAATCGTTTGAGCATGCCGATGATGTCATCCTGCACTTCTGGTTTGGCTTTGCGCGCTTCGTTGTCGATATTGACTTCCAAGCGCTGCAGCGGCACAAACTGGTCGAGAGTCTTGCCGACCTTCGTCTGGACATGCTCCTCGGCAATCTTGTTGAAATCATCAACCAATTCCTTCGGCTTACGGGAGTAAAGCAGCGACACAGTCACGTGCGGATTCTGAATCTGCGGATTCTCAACCACGCTGTACATCGGCTTAACCCCTTGGGCGTTAAAGTATTCCATCAAGTTGTAGAAGATTGTAGGATCACCACCTGCAGGCACTTCAAGCAGGAAGAGCGCTTCAATCGGCTGTTCCGGAGCTAATAACAACGAATTGTAATTAGCGGAGAGCTGACGGCCGAAATCCTGCTCCGGGTCATAGTCAAAATAGCAGAAGTGGTTAAAATAGGGCTTCGCTAAATAATACGCAAAGTCCTCCTCGTCAATGTGTTCGTCTAACAATTTCATGTTCTCGTTCTTAACCGGAATTGCAAAGAACTCCTTGAGCGAGTTGATAATCTGACGATTGAAATCACGCTCGGAAATGCGCTTCTCATACTTGTCGCGATTCGAAAACATGAAGATGTTGCCAGTCGTGCCACTGTCAATCGCCGGCGCAACCGCATCATTCAAAAATGCCGATGTGTTGCTGACAAATTGTTCGCCTTCCAAACGCGCGTAAGGCAAGACCAATCCGAAAAGCGTGCGGTCTTTGATGTCGCTCGTATCACCCTTCGCAATA
>CAVGNO010000004.1:25282-28802 GCA_963630475.1 Blautia faecis
TCCTCTAAAATGCCCTTCGTAATGCCACTGCCAGTGCCACCGCCCGTCGCAGTGAAGATGAACGCGCCACGCGCCAAATTGCTTAATTGCGGCTGAATCGACTGATAGGCATGATAGCCCAAACGCGGATCCATCCGCGATCCCTTCACAATGCCCTTGCCATCACGCAAAGTCGCTAAAATCTTCTCGCCAGACGTCAGCTTGTTCATCTCGACATCGCTGACATTGACAATTGTCGCATTGCTGTCCCAAGCAGTAGCGATCTTACTTCCCGCACCGCCTATGCCGATAATCTTCATGCTTTTGCCTCCTCTAAAAATGCTGAATTCCTGGTTGCGTAATGACCGGATTCTACTAGTTGCTTGAGCGCTTGTGCGCCAAATTTTGTGATGTAAATGTTCTTGCGATTCCGCTCGTCACGGATGTCAATTAAACAAAGCAGACGCATCGCTTCAACCGCTGCTACTGCCGTCTGCTTCGTACGGGTGATCCCCGTATGCTTGAGATCATCAAAGCAATTGGTAATGTTGTATTTGACTTTCTGAACTTCGCTCAATGTGGCCCAATACAATACCAGAAAATGCTCCTCCCCTAAACGGGAAAGCTGCTGCTCTATCAATTCTGTCGGTGTATATGACATCGATACCTCCCTGCAGGATGCCATGAATCTCTATAGTTTAGTGTACACTTGCATACTATAATACGGTTTCTCTGAAGTTAAACGCGTTTTGAGCTAGAAAAGGGAATTTATATGAAACATGCCATCAATCAATGCTCAAGCGATGACGAACTCTTGGCGCAAAATTATTCAACTCCATGGCAATCAATAGCATCCTTACACACTTTGAGCCTCTGCCACACCCATCTTTTCTATACTACACGTTACTATACTATGGTATAATTAGCTATACTTCTGTATTGTGTAGTGTGATATGACAATATTTTGCAAGTGAATGTGCAAAAAAAACGCACTCGCGGTTCCCTGCCCTACCGCGGGGCGCCCACCATCACGCGGCCCACCATCACGCTTTGCGGGAATATGGCAAAGCCGTGAATTGGTTACATCGGACCGCTAAATCGTCGTTTCCCGTATCCCACGCCATGCGCGCTCACACATCAGGCTGGTGGGTGCTTGAAGCTAGGCCGGGGACAAGCCACCGGCCCTACACGTCCTGTGCCCGAAGCGCAAGCTTCGGGAAAACAACGGAAAACAACTGCCGTATGCAGCCAATATCCCGACAGCTTCCCGGCGTGGCGTGGGTCCCCAACGACATTGCGTGTTAGGAGGGAAGAAAATTATTGTCCACGAAAAGCACGAAATACACGAAAAAGGTGCAAGGGACAGAAGTTATCTCGCCATATCGGCGTGTAATGTTGCAAATCAACGATTTGATTATATTTATTGTTATTGTTTACTACTTAATACGCAAATACTTGTAATGCTTGATAGCGATATTATATTCCGGGCATCCGGGTGGGTGGTGGGGGCCCACCCACGCGCGCGACTACGCGAGCGGGACGTCAGGACGTGCAAAACAAAACTTCAAAGACTAACGCATTGGGTAAAGCCGTGAAAGGGTTGCGTCGATCGATGAACCTTCGTTTCCGAACCACGCCCGCCGGAATAACCCACGCCAGGCCGCAATTTCCACGCCAGGCCGCAATTTCCACGCCAGGCCGCAATTTCCACGCCAGGCCGCAATTTCCACGCCAGGCCGCAATTTCCACGCCAGGCCGCAATTTCCACGCCAGGCCGCAATTTCCACGCCAGACGCAATTTCCACGCCAGACGCAATTTCCACGCCAGACGCAATCACACGCCAGGCGCAATCCCACGCCAGACGCAATCCCACGCCAGACGCAATCACACGCCAGACGCAATCACACGCCAGACGCAATCACACGCCAGACGCAATCACACGCCAGACGCAATCACACGCCAGACGCAATCACACGCCAGACGCAATCACACGCCAGACGCAATCCCACGCCAGGCCGGTGGGTGTTTGAAGCTAGGCCGGGGACAAGCCACCGGCCCTACACGTCCTGTGCCCGAAGCGCACGCTTCGGGAAATATTGTTCGGGAACAAGCCCCTTTGAGAATAGGCCGTGGAGCGGCAGAGGTGGTGGTACCCCCCCCGATATCACGCGTTGTTGGAAACGTGTTCTGTCGTGAGATGCGTTTAGCAAAGGCACTTCAGAACAGTTGCGCCATTGGGCTGCAATGTGAGCACTCCTTCCTGGATGTCATCCTTCCAAACAGGGACGAGTGTAGCGTCCAGCGGGAAGGACACTTCTTTATCCGAGAAATTGCAGAAGAAGTAGAAGATATGTTCTTTCCCGATTCGGCGTGAGACTTTGACCTCCGGTGGAATATTTTCGAGGACTGGTTTCACGCCACATTCCGTTGCAATCTCTTTGAAGAATGCGTCATAGAAGCTTGCTTCTGTCCGCGCGCCGATATAATAAAGCTTCCCTTTGCCGACGTTATGGCAAGTGACTGCCGGTGTGCCGCGGAAGAAATCGCACTCGTATGCAGCAAGTGCTTCGGCACCTTCAAGATGCATAAATTCCGCATAATCCATGACTTTGAAACTGCGGCCATTCCAGCAGATGCTTTGTGATACGTCGGGAGCAAGGCCGTCAAAATCCTCATTCCAGATTCCGAAGAGCTTCCGCCCTGCCCTGCCTCCCGGATTGCCGCCATCGAAACAACAGCTATTGACATCGACATAGCCGGAGAAGTATCCGACAACTGCCGTGCCCCCTGCCCTCACAAACACATCCAGCCTCGTGAGAAAATCCTCATCAAATTGAAAGAGCATCGGAAAAAACAACAGCTTGTAGGGCGAAAAATCCGCTTTGCTGTCAATGACAGCAAGATCCATATTCTGTCGCCAGAGCGCAGTATACCACGTCTGAACCGCCGGCTGATATTGCTTGGGGTCATCGCCGCCGATGCTGCATTGCTTCATCGCCCAATTGGACTCAAAATCAAAGCAGACGGCAATCTCCTGATGACGGTGCGACTCGACGACTTCATCAAGACGTGGCAATCGTTTGCCGTATTCGGCGACACTTTGAAAGCACCGTGTCTCATTGGAGCCGTCGTGTCCGACCACTGCGCCGTGAAATTTTTCTGCGCCCCCGCGCCCTTTACGCCACTGGAAATACATCGTCGCATCAGCGCCATGGCCAATCGCCATGAGCATCTCGCGCTCAAATTCATTTGGACGGCGCATTTTAGGATGGTCGATATAGTTGGGGATGCCGGGGCATGACTCCATCATGACGAATGGCTTATTCTTCATCGTGTAATGCATGTCGTGGCACATTGAATAATAAGTAGCGTCGTGTTCGATGCGACCCTTCTGCCACAGTGGATAGCAGTCGTCGGCGATAAAATCGCATTCTTTGGCAATTTTCCAATAGTCGAGTCCCGGGTAGCATCCCATCATATTGGTCGTGACAGGTCGGTCGGAATATTTGCGCACAGCATCGCGTTCCCAACGAATGAATT
>CAVGNO010000004.1:28812-34548 GCA_963630475.1 Blautia faecis
TTCAGCAGTCAGATCGGATGTAAAGCGCCACCAGTCAAGCAGCGTGATATTCAAGCAGCCGTCTTCGGGGACGACATCATCCCAATCGGCAAAACGATGTCCCCAGAATGCCGACCAGTATGCATGATTGAGCTTTTCGATGCTTCCATACCGATGTTTTAGCCAGTCGGCGAAGCGGCGGCGGCAATTAGGACAGAAGCAGCTGCCGTTGTATTCATTGCTCAAGTGCCATCCCCCCAATACAGGATGATTGCCGTAGCGCTCGGAGAGTTTTTCGTTGATGATGCGGACTCTGTCACGGAATCCGCAAGAAGAATAGCAGCTGTTTTCGCGCTGTTGCCATGGCTCGCGAAAGCCGCATTTATCGACTCTTCGGCTATCGGGATAGCGTTTTGCAAGCCACGCGGGTTTGGCAGCGGAAGGCGTCGCAAGAAAAAGCTTCTTGCCGCTTTTTTCGCAGCGTGCAAAGATGTCATCGAGCCAGCCGAAATCAAACTTGTCCATTTCCGGCTCGAGCATGCTCCACGCGAAGATGCCAACCGAGAATGTCTGGCATCCCGCTTGATCCATAAGTTCAAAATCGCGGTCGATGATGCCGGGAATGTGTAGCCACTGCTCCGGGTTGTAGTCCCCACCATGGAGAATATGCCGAAAATCCTTGATTATAGCCATACTTGAACTAAAGAAAAGTTTTTTGACTCAACCGCCCTCCACCTCACTCATGAGCGGTTATGACACGACACGCACAAAGACGTCACCAGAGAGTCAATATGCTCACAGAGCAAGTCCTCCGTCGAACAGGTGACTTCGTTTTTAGTTTAACGCTTGAAGTGGATTTTGCTACCCCATCAAGCGGAACTTCACAGGATGCTTGCAGGTGCGCTGGAGAAGGCCGGGTTGGACATGACGGTAAGTGAAGCGCTGATTGCCATGCGCAAGATTCGGATGATGTGCATGAAGAATAGGACAGTAGCACAGACGCCGCCACAGAAGGCAAGGGATATCATCGTGGGGCTTGAACTTGAAAAGTTTTTCCCCGAATACTCGGAATGTCTTGCATCGCAAATTGAGGAACGTGAGAGGACTAGGAAAGCGCAATCAGGCCAGAGACACAAGGGACGGCCGGCGAAGTTCAGGCTCAAGTCGAACCAGAATATCACTTCCGTCGAGAAGAAAACGGATGAAAAGGAGGATAAGATACGCAAGGCGTAAGTCATCCCTCGCAGAAGGGGACGTCCGCCCAAAAAATATTTTTTGAGGACTTGAAAATATGGCAAAAATTACTATAATTTCATAAAGGACACAAAAGATTTCAATAAATTAGTAATCTGATTTCATAATATGAAATGAGCAATGTTACGTTCGAGTTTAATGCATTGACAGGAAGGACATTTGCTGACAAAGCGATGCAAGCGCAGACGCTGTTGCGAAACAATCCTGGCAGTACGCTTCGCATTGCTCCCGGGTGCTATCATGTCGGGACTCGTGAATCCATACGTTTTCAGGAAGAGTTGATGGCTGGGAAAAAGGGTCATTCACCTTCACTCTTTACTTTTGATGTCCCCTGGCAAAGCGTCTTTTCCTTTGCGGATTGTCACAACATTACCATTGATGCGGATGGCGTTGAAGTTGTGATTCACGGTTTTATGCAGACGCTGGATTTCCGGCGTTGCACCAATGTGACCGTGCGCGGTCTTCACATCACTCACGACCGACTACCATTCAGTAGCGGCATCATTATTTCTGACACATCAGAATACACAGCCATCCAGTTTCGTGACGCCAGGTTGCTGTGTGATGACACACCCACTGTACGGACGCTTGTCTATCATAATGAACGCTATATCCCCGCAACCCAGAGCGCTGAATCCTTCCGGATGCTGTCACGGGGGATTGGCCGTTTCAATAAGCTGGATTCCCGTGGACTGAAGGGCGCTGAAATCTACATCTGGCATACTTATAACTACCGTCCTGCTGTTTTGCTACATGAATGCGACAACATCACACTTGATTCGATTTGGATTCACAGTCAGCCCGGTCACGGGATTGTTGCACATCGCTGCGGCGACATTACACTGCAGGGCGTGAAGATCGTTCCGGAAGCGGAATTGCGCGTTTCTACCAATGCAGATGCAACCCATTTTGCCTCTTGTCATGGCAGGATTCGCCTACTCGCTTGCAGAATGGCTGGTCAGGGCGATGATTCCGTAAATGTTCATACGTACTATCACCGGATACTAGAAAAGACGGGCACTACAGCGCGAATTTTGATGGATACGCGCAAAGGTTGTTCTCACGCATTCACGCCAGATCATCCCGATGTTGGCGATATGGTGATTGTGTGTAGAGCGTATAATCTTGAATTTTGTATGCAAGCGATTGTAAATGATGTAAAGGAATTGCCCGACCATAATTACCATGTCGAGCTCGACAAACCGTTGCCCGATACGAATGAACCGCTTCTGCTACACAGCGTCAATCAAGTCTGCACAAATCTTGAGATTCGCGATTGCGTCATGCGCGAGCATCACGCGCGGGGGATGCTCATCAAAGCGAAGAATGTGCAAATTGCAAACAATTTCCTTTACAACACACAGCTCACAGCAATCGAATTTGCGCCGGAAGACATGTATGCAGAAGGGCCGGAATCGGAAAATGTCGTCATCAGAGGAAATTGCATTTACGATTGCGGCGCGCATACGGAGATAACTGGGAAGGAATTCTGCTACACGGGGGGCATACTCTTTCAAATCAGCTGGAAGGATCATGCCGTTGCGAAACACCGCAATATTCTCATCGAAGACAATCTCATTCACTGTCCCAAAGCACGTCATGGCATCACGTTGCATGACGTCGATGGTGCGCTCATCCGCAACAATGCGATTTCAGTGCGTTCGACACCTGTCGTCATTGACGCATTGAGTTGCCGGGATATTACTCTGGAAGAAGTTAAAGAATATGAATTCCTTTGATAAAAGTTTTCTCATCCTGGAAACAGTCGTCCTTCAAAACGGTGTTCCGACGACACCCACGACAGTTTCGAAGCTCACGGGAATACATCTTGTGACGTGTTCGCGCGTCATGGGCGCATTGGCCAAAAGTGGCTATCTGGAACGCGTGTCTGCTCATCTGGGTTATGTCGCAGGTCCGATGTGTCTCTCGCTCGGCACGCGGCCTAACGTCTATTCTCGGCTGGCAAATGCGGCCCGGAGGCCGTTGCGAGATTTTTCCGAGCTCATTCAAGGACAAGTCAATCTATCCGTCGATTTCAATCATCAGCGCATCATGCTGGCATGCGAGAATCCGCAGCAGAACTATCGCTTTTGGCAGCGTTTCCGTTTTGATTATGATGGCGGCGCGGCGACCGATCGGCTGTTGTTGTCGGCGTTGAATCCGGACTACCCCGGGCGTGAGGAGATTCTCCGTACAAAACACGTAGAATTTATAGAACAGAATACAGCGATGATTATCATGGGCGAACTAATAACGGTGGAAGGCTATCCACCTGCCGCATTCGGCTATGGTTTTTCACAATCGCTCGACGTGGAACGGATTCGCGAAGCATCACGCCAGACAGCATTGAAGATTGAGCATGCTTTAGCGCCACTGCCCTTTTAGCAAACAGAGAAAAGAAACGATGGATACAGTAAAAAAGATTCCCGTCATCCTCGATACTGATCCGGGAACGGATATCGATGATCAGTGGGCAATCGCATTGCTTTTACGTAGTCCTGAACTAGATGTAAAGCTCATCACCGGATCCAACGGTGACACAACAATGCGTTGCGACCTCATCGCCCGTCTCCTGAAAGCCGCAAACTGCACTGACATTGCGGTGGCGGCCGGACGCAATTACAAAGCTGACGAAATTCGCAACTACCTTGATCTTTATTTGCAGCATACTGCCACGCCACGTGGGAAATACCCTGATGCAGCACACGCAATCGTAGATACAATCAATCATTCCGCGGAGCCGGTGACACTGATTACAATTGCTCCGCTTACCAATATCGCGGATGCACTCAAACTTGACAAGAGTATCGCAGAAAAGACCGATTTTATCGGCATGCAGGGTTCGCTCTTCCGCGGCGCTAATGGCAACATCGGACGCGAAAAAGAGTGGAATCTTTTTGCAGACGACGAGGCATCAAAACTGGTCTATAACCAAGTCCATTGGCATAGCATGACAATAACGCCACTGGACACATGTGGATATATTCGTTTTGACCGCGCGTTTCTCGAACGAATGGAAGCGGTTGATGATCCGCTTGTGCAGGAACTTCTGGAGCAACACCGGTGGTGGCTGTCGGGAATTGATCCGAAGAACTACCCGGGTGAACGCGCAATAAAGTGGCCGGAAGAAACGACATCATTCTTCGATACTGTCGCCGTCCATCTTGCGTATTCGACTGCGTTTCTGGAGATGAAAAATTTCCGCCTCCGTGCGACAAACGGAATGTTTGTTGATGACGAAGAAGCGCTTAATGACATTGCAGTAGCTGTCGAATGGCGTGACAAAGCAGGATTTCGTTTAGAATTTGAAAAACGTTTGACAAAATCCCTGAACTAGAAGAACAATGACACTACTGTCATTGGCAAAAATCAGAAAATAGGAGAAAAAGAGATGACTAGATTTACCCCCCCATCAAAGCAATTGTAAATCATTTACGCTCATAGAGTTATTAGTTGTTATCGCAATAATTGCGATTCTAGCGTCGATGCTGTTGCCGGCATTGAGTCAAGCACGGGCGCGCGCGCAATCCATTTCCTGCATCAACAGCTGCAAACAGTTGGGGACAGTGACAATGATTTATGTCAATGATTGGGAGAATTACCTGCCGCCTGCTATTTATGGAGACAAGCTCTGCCACACTATCCTTCGTGAAAATGGCTACATCGGCAGCAGTGACCTTGTCCGCAACAAGGGTTGTAATGCACAGCGTCCCTTTGATTCCGATACAACCAGTGCTACTGAAGAGCAGCGCAGTCACATCGGCTACAACTGCCTACTAGGTGACATTAAGGCGAACGGCACCGCAAATACTTGGGCTGGATACGATAAAATCATGGTTCAGCTGACTTCGGTAAAAAGCCCCAGCCACAAGGTTATGTGGATTGACAGCGCATACAAAAGCGAAGTCTGCATTCTTCGCCGTCAAAACAGCGTGTCCGCAGATGACGCGACAAAGAATAACCAATGGTCTGGCGCTGCTTATATCCACAATGGCGCAGTTAATATCTGCTGGATTGACGGGCATGCTAGTCCACTGCGTTTTGGACAGGAAAAATACAGAGGTGCTGATTTCAATGCACCGACTTGGGAAAAAGGGGACTGCGGCTATTACTTCACGCCTACTATTGCGGGACAATAGTAGCATCTGATTTTCCCAAACGTTTATAATATCTCGCTGGTGAGGCGTTCCAGCATTTGTGACGTCTCACCGGATGGGGCATCATCGTCCCCAATTATTCGCTCTTCGAAGCTGAAAAGGCAAAACATGCTATCCGTAACCAACAGATCCGATCTCTCGCGTTATGTGCCCGTTCCCATCGGCAATGGCGATATTTCCGCACTCATTGATTATCAAGGCGTGCAGTCGCAGCATAATTATCCCGGTTTTATGATGCCAGGATGTCTGCGTGCTGGCATCCGTTATGACTGTTTTTCGCATGACCTCATTCCATTCGGATATTTTATCCAGGAATTGCCTGGCACTTGCGGTAGCGCGCCACTAG
>CAVGNO010000005.1:0-15060 GCA_963630475.1 Blautia faecis
GTCCGCTACCGGATGCCGGCGCTGAAGATATTGCGCGTGATGCGGCGGCGGTTGATGCGCAATCTGAGAAGAAGGATGCCGAATTAGAGAATCGCCAGAAAAAATTTGGCATGATGATGAAACCTTTTCAGATCTGATGTGTAATCAGTGGTGACAAGAGCAATCAACCAAATGAGGTAATAGAGATGGACATCGACAGAATTGCCAATAGAGTTACCACGAGCATCAGTTTTGCGCAGGAGCAGGAAGTCCAGCAACAGTCGCAATCCGCGCCAATCATCGGCGGTCAGAGTGTGAAAGTGACCAATGGTGTCAGCAGTGATTTGGAGAAGCTGGTGCTGCAGCTCAAGAATGAGAATGCGAATACGCAGGAAGCGTTGGCGCAGCAGCGTATCGCGATACTCTCGACAGTACTGGACAGCATGTCTGAACGTGTTTCGCAGCAGCAGAAGGAAGCGTTGCTGGAGATGGAGAAGCTCAGCAGTGCGAACAGCGCGCTTGAGAGTGAAATTGCGGCTTTGCGGGACAGCAAACAGACTTTGATTGCGGACCGCGATCTTCTGCAGATGCAGATTGAGTCATTGGAAAAGATGACGGAGACGGAGATTGAGAATGGCGAAGCGCATCGTGAGCTGATTGCGGAGTTGAAGGAGAAGCTGGCGGAAGATGACAAGAAGATCCGCGAATGCGAAAATGCGATTGCGTCGAAAGCGTCGCAGGTTTCCGCGAACAGTGCGAAGATCGAGGGGTTGATAGCGAGTGTCGGTGCTGCGACGATGCGTGAAGTAACTGCAGCGGTCAAAGCGGCATCGGGTGCGGACGATGTAGAAGTAGCAGACGTATCGGAATCGAATGCCGAGCGTGAGAAAGCGGAGAAGAAAGCCGAAGCGAATGATCCGGCGGCGCTCTTCCGGGCTGCGCTGGACAAGCTAGAAGCGGAGATACGGAAGACTTTAGAAGAGAACCAAGCCATCAAGGCTTGACAACCAAGGAGAAATGCCATGCAACAGAAAATTGATATCGCGAAGATTACCGAGGCCGCCAAAGCATTTGTGCAGGATGGCGCAACGCTTAAGCAGCTCAAGGGCGTGACGAATGAGGAGCTAGATGCCGTCTATTTTCTTGCGTATGGCTACTACCAGACTGGCCGGATTGAGGAAGCAACGAAGCTTTTCCGCTTCTTGGTCTTCTTTGATCATCTGAATGCGAAGTACTGGTTTGGTCTGGGTGCGGTGCAGCAAGTAGCGAAGAATTACGAAGATGCGGTCATTTGCTACGGCTACAGCTCCTTCTTGGATTTGTCGAATCCGAAGCCGCAGTATCATGCTGCGGAGTGCTATTTGGCATTGGGTGACAAGCTGAAAGCGGCCAGTGCATTGGAAGCGCTGACTGAATTCTGCCCTGCCACTACGGATGTCGGGCGTGAATATCGTGCGAAAGCGGCTGAGTTGCGAAAAAAGATCGGCGAGGAAGCATTTACCGCGCTTGCCGAAGAGGATAAGAAGCGGGCGTAATTTTGACGCCATGAGATACTAATAGTTTTTTTGGAGGGCGGAGTAATGTCTGAAATCTCTCTCAATACATCGAATATCGCGCAGACGAAGATTGCTGCGGATGACCTCGCGAAACTCGTGGGGAACAATGCGGAGAAAGCGAAGGAAGTCATCAACAAGACGGTCGAGATTCTCTCCGGAACGAATGTGCGAGTCACGCGTGGTGGGACTGCCGGTGTGGATGGCAATCGCGACACGCGGACCAGCGGTGCGACTGGCGCGCCTGCGCTGGACAATCCGGGTGATCCGAAGAATGTCGAAGCGAACTTGGAGAAGCTGATTGCGTTCCTGCAGCTCGACAATGAAGAGCAGCAAGCGGAGATGGCGAAGGAGCGCATCAACAATCAGAAGAGCCGGATGGACACCGAGCACAAGGATCGGATGGCGAAGATTGACGAGTCGCTCAAGGAGATTGACAAAGCGGAGAAATCCCGCAAAGCGAGCCGCGTCTTCGGATGGCTGAGCGCAATCTTCTCGGTAATCGCGGCGGTAGTCGTGACAGTTGTGACTGGCGGTGCGGCAGCGGGATTCGCGATTGCGGGTGCAGTCATCGCAGTCGGGTCGCTGATTGGATCGGAGACAGGGGCGACGGACAAGTTGATAGACTTGATTGCGGACAGCCTTGAGAAGAATCAGGGCAAGTCTGCAAATGAAGCGAAAAAGATTGCTGCGCTGATCGTCAATCTCTCGATAGCGGTTGCGGGCATTGCTTGCAGTGTCGGTTCGATTGTGTCGGCATGGAAGGGCGCAGCGGATGTCGTCAAGAATGTCTCGAGTCTGATGAAGACGATTCAGACTGTCACTCAGATTAGCAGCACAGGCGTCGGCGTCGGCGGCATGGTTACCGGTGCGGTTTCGACTGGTCTGACTTACAATGCGGAGAAATCGCGTGCTGAAGTGACGGAATTGCAGAAATTCCTCACGATGATGCAGCAGCAGCTTGAGGATTCCGAGGAAGAGTTGCAGAATTTGATGGAGCTCATTCAGCAGAGCATTGGTCAGATTGCGGAGCTCATCACTTCGGCGACGGATACCAGTGGCGAGATTGCGAAGAACATCGGTGCGATGGCGTAGGATGATGTTGATTGCCTAGGGCAAGGAGAAGATGGAAATGAATGTCAGTGGAATCAATAGTGGTACAGTGAATCTGGAGGCCTTGCTCTCACGCATTGGTGATGTTCAGAAGACGACCGATGTGGCGACCGGCAAGGAAGTGCTCACGCTCTCCGTACGCAATGATGGCGTCCCCAGCAGCTATACGGTGAATTTCCCGCAGATTGAAGCGCCTGCGAATATGAATCCGGAAGCGATCGACTCGCTGATCGGCAAGTTGCAGGATGGCGGTGCGTTGAAATTCACAGCGGATCAGTTCAAGATCTTCAAGGATCAAGTGACGAAGACGTATGCGAAGACTGCGGATGCAGTTGAGACGGTGTCGTCAAGCAGCAAGAAGAGCAACGTAATGTTCGACATCTACACGCTGATGGCGTTGCTGGTGGAAGTCGCGCAGAAGCAGAAGGAAGCAAACCGCGAGACGCGCCGTGCGCAGCATTCTGCAGTGCAGAAAGCGATTCAGGATCAAGCGGATCAGCAGCGCGCAGCAGCGGAAATCGGGTTAATTGTCGGGGTTGTCTGCGGTGCAGTCTCAGCGATTGCGTCTGCAGTGATGATGGGGATGCAAATCTCGTCATTTGCCAAGCAGATGCAGATTACGAAGAATGCGGGGTTGGATGCGCAGACGGCGAAAGCGTCAGCGCTTGCGCACACTGACACGGTTGCGCATGCGGATGCAAAGCTTCAGACTGTAGAAGCGCAGGTCGGTGTCGAAGTCGCGGATCGGGTCAAAGCGGATTTCAGCAATCAGCTTGTCGATGACCAAGCGGGCAATCTCGGACAGAATTTCGAGCAAGCGCGGACGAATCTGGCGAATGCCGACACAGCGAAGGCCACTGCGGAGAACAACTTGCAGACTGCGAAGAACGACTTGGAGACTGCACGTGCGAATCAGCAGACTGCGCAGCAGGAGCTGGATGCGAAGAAAGCTGAAGTCGGTCTGGATGCAAAGCAAGCTCAATTTGACCGTGCGGTTGCGGACAGAGATAATCCGCAGATGCAGAATCTGTTCGGCAAGGATGCGTTGAATGACTCGGTGACGCGTACGCAGAATGCGCTGAATGACGCGAAAGCTGCGGTTGCGCCGAAGGAGACCGCGCTCAATAACGCAAGACAGGCGGTGACGGATGCGCAAGCGGAAGTCAATAACCGTCAGAATGACGTCAATATCGCGAATCAGAACAAAGTGAATGCCGAGAACGCATTCAACCAAGCGAAGTCGAATTACTCCAAGACCGTCCAGGATGTCGGCGATCAATATGCCGAGAAGTACCAGACTGCGCTTGAGCGGCGCGACAACCCGGTTCCGGGCGCGGATAAAGCGCAGCTGGAGCAGGATGTGCAGACTGCGCGTGCAGAGATGGAGATGGCGCGCGCTTACGAAGCAAAGTTGCTGGCCGCGGATGATGTGATGACGCCGTCCGAGCAGAAGGACATGGTGAGGATGGCGCGCGCGGAAGTGCAGGATGCGACGAAAGCGGTCTTCAACCGCAATGACTACAAGATTCAGGAGCAGCGCATCCAGCTGTTCTCGGGAATCAACGGCATCGTCACTTCGTTGGGTCAGATGGGGCAGAACATCGGGCAGGGTGTCAGCTCGATGCAATCCGCAGAAGCTACTAAGATTGGCGCGGAAGAGAAGCGTCAGGAAGAGCTGGCCGAGCAGAGCAAGGAGCTGTATGACGAAGAGCAGAAGCTGATTGACTCGGTGTTGCAGCTGATGCAAGCGGTAGCCCAAGCCGAGACGCAATCCATGCGCGACGCAATTCAGGCGTAAACGGACGTAAACGGACGGAAACGGACGGAAACGGACGGAAACGGACGGAAACGGACGGAAACGGAGGCCGGGGACGAGCCCCGGCCATACGCGTTCTGTGCCCGGAGCGCGAGTTCCGGGTAAATGGTGGCGGTGGTAATAGATTTACAAGAGAGAAGCTATGGCGAACTTGATCAATCCAACCGAGATCAGTGGCGGGACGGTATACGGCATCAAGCAGGTCGAGTATACTGTCGAAGGCGAGTCTGGTCAGGATTTCATTGCGGCTTTGACGGTAGCTGCGTTCAAGCAGTCGGTTGCGATTGAGCAAGCGGCGTCATCGTATGCGGATGTCGTGCGTGCGCGTCAGAGCAAAGTATCAGAGCTTGGTGAGGCGTTATCGATTTTCGCGAACAACATTGCGACATTGAAGACGGGCAAGAACATCTCGAATGACGACTGGACAGACTGGTATGCTGGGATGGCGACTGCTGCGGATATCCTGAACAAATACAACATCAGTCACAATATCGTGGTCATGACGGACGGTTCCGGGCAGCGTGTGGGTCGTATTCAGCGGCGCAATGCTCAGAAGAATCAGACGGATATACAGTATGAGATGGACAAGGAGGACAACAACCTCCAGCAGGATTTAATCACGCTCAATTCGTTCATTTCGAAGCGTGACAGTGCGTATTCGACTGCATCGAAGATCATCAAGAAGGCCGGCAATGCCGCATCGAGTACAATTTCCAATATTGGAGGCTAGCGAACGATGGCTACAATCAGCACACAGGATGCAGTGACATTATCCCAAAACTGGGGTGTCACTTTTTGTGATTACAAGATCGGCGACAAGCAAGTCGATTTTCAGGATTTGATGGTTGCGGTTTCGGAGAATCGTGCGGTTGCGGTTGAGCAGGAAGTGGCGCCGCTTACGACGCGCATCCGCATTCGCAACAGCGAACTGGAGACGCTCGGGTCGTTGCTAGCGATTTTTTCGAATGCGCAAGCGCAGTTCAAAAGTGACGCATCGGGCGGCGATATGACTGGCATCAGCGGCATCACTGCAGACATGGTTCCACTGGCAGCTGAAGCGTACAAGCGGAAGGGCGGAACCCCGGTAACTACGGATAATTCGAACTGGAATAATTGGTGGAATGGGCAGTGGAGCAAGGCTTCGATTGAAGGTATGGTCTCGATGCTTAAATCGATGATTGACGAGCGCAACAACGCTGCACAGACCGACATGAGCCGTCTGCAGTCGCTGGTCGATCGCCGTGACGAATCTTATTCGACGGCGACCAACTTGATGAGTGCAATCAGCGATACGCGGAGCAATTTAATTCGCAACCTGTAATCCTTACTAGCATTCAGAGAAAAAAATGAGTATTACAGTAGAGACAATCGCGGAAAATCGGTATGCACCAGCGGGTGCGCAATCGATCAACCTCTATGCGACGGGGTTGGAGGGCGGCAGTAGTTTGACGCTTGCGCAGTTGGTCATGGCGGTCTGTTTTCGTTCGGCGGCGACATACGAATCGCAGAGTGTTCTGAAGATGAATATGATGACTGCGGGTTCGACGAAGCTGGATGATGCGTCTGCGTGGCTGGAGCAAATTGTTGCGGGGGTATTTAATGAGCCGAATGATGCTCAATCTGCGCTGACATTCCTGACAGAGACGATGGGAATTCTGGAGAGTGAGTTGCCGGTTATTAAGTGGTCGGTTACTCCAGGTGTGGTCAACAGTAAGCTCGATGTCAGCTCTTATGACAAGCGGATGCAGGCGGCAAGTGCGCTCAAGGAGAAGATGGAAGTCCTCACGCGGTCGCAGCAGCAGGACATGATTGATTTGCAGACGCTGATCAATCGCCGTGATGTGGCATATACGACTTCATCGAATATCGTGCGGACGCTCGGCACATCGATGAGTGGCGATGCAAATAATTTCTAAATCATCGAATATCGTGCGGACGCTTGGCACATCGATGAGTGGCGATGCAAATAATTTCTAACTGGAGATAACGACGATGGCGGATGCAACCAGCAGCGTGAGTTCAATCACTATCAATCGCGGGACATTTGATCTTTCGATGATCGATCCGGAGAAGATGGTGATTGATTCGACTACTTATGCAAAGAGCGGACCGCGTTTGACTGCCAATGTGTACACTATCGATGGTGTCTATTGGGAGGGCACGACAAATCTGCGCCAGCTTTCGATTGGCGAGCTTGTGATGGCGATTTGCCTTCGGCGCGCATCAGAACTGGAGACACAGATCATCGAGAAGATGAAGAGCATGGAAGAGGTTTCCGAGCAGCTTGAGAAGATGTCTAGTATCGAGTCAGATGTCGTTGAGAATTTCCAGAATAACACATCGGGTCACGCATACGATCTCAATGCCAATTTAACATTTCTGCGCGAGCTTGGCATTCTCAACGACAATCAGCGATATGTCCGCAATGACGCGATTATGTCGAATGCGGACATCATGTATGACGACTTTATCACGAAGATTGAAGCGAAGATGGATGAGAAAAATTCATTTTCGCAGCAGGCGATGATTGAGTTGCAGTCGTATACGAACAAGCGTGATCAGAGTTACGACATGGTGTCGAATATCCTGAAGAGCTTGAATACGGTCCAGACTGGTATCGTGAACAATATGTAGTGCAGAGCGATGACGCCGGCGACCGAGAGATTTTTGAAAGCGATAAGCTATCCCGAGCGTGTGGACAGCGATGGCGCGGCTTCGACTTTGCTTGTGGACGGGATGAGCATCCGCTGCGAGGACAAGGGCGGGCGCATTGTGCTGTCATGGGATTTAGGCGCGGAAGCGGCGGGCGTTGCGTTGCCGCAGTTTGCGCGTTATGCAGCGGGGCGGATTCTGAAGGAGGATGCGGTGTTGGCATTCGGTCGCATGGGTGCGAGTACGACATGTTTTCTTTGGCAGGATGCGCCATCGGATGCGGGTGCGGGTGAGTTAGTGCGGTTGTTTGAGACATTCATGGATTCGTGCGACTGGTGGCGGGAGCGAATCAAAGTCCGGTCGGCTGGGGCTACAGAGCCCACGTCGGAAGAGAAGACAATGGTGATCAGGCCGTAGGAGAAGAGGCGCGTGGAAGGATTTTTCAGCTACAATGATAGCGAAGGACGCAATGAATGCTGGGGTAATACTCTGCGTCATTGCGTATTTGCGTTGAAAATCATCGTGTTCGCGTTGGTAGTGGCGGCATGCATGCCGCTGTCAGCAGCGCAGATTCCATGGAAGCTGGAGCGCTACACGTTAGTTGCGCGTGACATGGATTTGCGGACGACATTTGACACATTTGCGGCAGCGCAAGGGCTGTCGGTTGTGATGTCGCCGTCGGTCGCGGGTGTCTTTTCCGGCAATTTCAAGGAAGTGCGTTCGGCGGAATTTTTAGACCGATTAGCGACTGCGCACAATTTGATCTGGTATTATGATGGCGCGGCGCTTTATATCTATGGTGCGGGCGAGATTGCGACGATGCTCATTGACCTCAAGTATATGAAAGCGGATGAAGTGCGCGCGATGATAGCGGAGCTGGGCGTCGAGGATGCGCGATTTCCGCTAAAGAAGACGTCCAACGACGAGCTAGTGATGGTATCGGGGCCGCCGCGTTATGTTGCATTAGTCGCGGAGATGGTAGCGAAAGCGGACAAATTGCGAGAGAAGCGCGTTCACACTGAAGTCGAGACGCGCGTGTTTCCGCTGACATATACGTGGGCGGATGACGTAAGTTTCTCGGCGAGCAGTCCGGAATCGTCATTGACGATCAAGGGCGTTGCGAGTCTGTTGCAGGAAGTCATGAACGGCATGCAGGGCAATGCCAAAGTTCGTGATGCGGAAAGCAAGGACGACCCATCGGAGTTGGAAGCGGAGCAGCTGGCGGCGATGAAGCCGGTGATTCGTGCGGAGAACCGTTTGAATGCGGTGATTGTGCGTGATGCGGTTTCGCGCATGGGGATGTACGAGAGTTTGATTCGCAAGCTGGATGTGCCGCAGAAGCTGGTGCAGATTGACGTGACGGTTGTGGAGCTCACGCAGAAGAATGCGTTGGACTGGCAGCTGTCGCTAGCATTTAATGCATCGCGCGGCCATAACGACTATGGCATCGGGCAGAATGCCGGCAATAATTTCAGCCCGGAGAATCTTGCGGGAATGGGCTTGGCGGGTGCGCTGACGCATATCCATTCTACTTGGTCATTGGCGACGTCTTTGACTGCGTTGCGCGAAAAGGGCAAAGCGCGGAGCATTTCGCGCACGTCACTATTGACAGTGAACAACATGGCGGCGGAGATGACGGATACGCAGTCCTATCATGCGAAAGTAGTGGGCACGGAAGTCGCGAATTTGCAGGAGGTCAGCGCCGGCACGACATTGCAGATCAAGCCGCGCATTTTGCCATCGACGTGGCCGGAGATTGCGGATTGCGTCTGGCTGTCACTGGAATTGGATGATGGCGGCTTTGAGTCGATTTCGGTGGATTCGATGCCGATGACGCGTGCTTCGACATTGACGACGCAGACTGCGGTCTTTGTCGATGAATCGATTTTGCTCGCCGGCTATCTGCGAGATATTGAGGAAGACGCGGGATGGGGCATTCCGTATTTGCGCGATATTCCGTGGATTGGCTGGCTGTTCGGCGGCAAATCGACGCGCAAGGAGACGGTTCAGCGCATGTTTGTAATCACGCCGCACGTTGTGGACATCGACCGTGAGATGGTTGCGCGCCATCAAGCGACGCTTCTGCGTGATCTCTCCGTCGTCGATGAAGTGACTCATGACGAGGAAGATGAAGAGCAGGAGCAGGATAGTGAGCAGAATGCGGAGATAGAGGACGAACAGTACGGCGCGGAGAGCGTGTACGATCCGTACGGTGGATTGCTCGATGAGCCCATTCCCGACGATGTGTTCGGCCCTAACTGTGACATAAAGCCGGATGAAGTACTGCTGATGGAGCCGGAGTCGGAGCCGAGCAAGTGACTTGTGATGTGACAATCGAGAATGGCTTTGCGGCGGTCGGTGCTGGGATGTGGCTGATGGCGTGTCATCAGCCGGTCGTCTATTCGGGCGTCGTGAAGCACTTGCGCCGCGCGGGGTGGTTTGTGCGCGACCGTGCGATGCTTGAGCTAGTAGAGCTTGGTGCGCAGCAGCTTTCCGCGCCGAAGAAGGATGCTGCGCAGAGCGAAGAAGTAGCGAAGCCGGAGCAAGTGGTGTGGGCGAAATGCGCGTTAGCGAACCGACCTTTTCTCACGCACATTCCGTGTGCTGCGGAAGTCTTTGCGGTTTCGGAGAAAGTCTTGGTTGCGTCTGCGCAGAGCTGGAAGGATGCGAAGCTGGTGAAGCCGGTGCCGATGAGTGCGCGTTTTTCATTTTGTGTGACGCAGTTTACGGCGAATTGGGTTGTGATGGCGACGAAGTCGCGTACAATCCGGCTAGTACTGAGCGAGGACGAGACGGTTGCGGTGCGGCCGGATGCAGTTGTCGCTTGGACAACGAAGATGCCGACGGGGTTTTGTCCGCGTCTTTCGCTCTGGGATGTACTGTTGCCGCGCGGGCCGCGTGAGTTGTCGCTGACGTTTTACGGTCCGGGTGTTGTGTGGGTCGAGGGTGCGTCTGAACGCAAGACGCGTGTAATGGACAGACGGAGGTTTGGCTATGGCATTTGACGCAGCGCAGATTCTCCGGCATGCATACGCATCGGGCAGTGCGGGCATTCAGTCCGCGAGTCTTTCGAATTTGGATGCAGCGAAAGCGGTTGCGCCGCAACGTGGTGAGCTGATGGGCACTGCGTGTGTGGTTGAGAATGACCCGATAGCGGAATTGATGGACTCGATGGAGGAGCTCTCCTTTCAATTTGAGGAGAAGGAATCCAAGCGTGTCCGGGATCGCAAGATGGGCGAGATGCAGGGGCCGCGCAGCAAGTTAATCAACGCGGTCGAGTCCTGGACGTCGGTGTTGCCGGACATGCCGGGGCGCGAAGTGATTGCGCGGTTGATGCGCAATTTGCGTGCGGCGTTTGCGAATGGCACACCACCGAATGCGGCGATGCTTTTGCGCGAATTAGCGCGTGAATCGACGGATGCGAGCCATCAATTTGCGATGCTGGACATCATGGAGCAGGCGTGTGCGCCGGGCGAAGAAGAGATGCTGGCATTAGTGCGCGAAGCCAAAGCGCGTTTAGCGGAGGCCAAGGGCGCGGAAATCCGGGTTGGCATCAATTTGGCGTCGGAAATCAACGCGCGTGCGACGACACCGGAAGAGATGGGCGACTTGCGTGACTTGTACCGTTCGGAAGTCGTCGGATTCACGAAGCCGCAGGAGTGTTTCAAGTCGCTTTTAGCGCAGCGTGGAGTTGAGGGATTGAAGGACGCGATTGACTTCTTGATTTCTGGTTGCGGCGTGGATTTGAAGTCCTCTTCGCCTTCGATGGACGCGGCTGCGCTGGGGCGCATTCTGACGGATCTGCAATGCGTCCAAGTGCTTCAGACTGTGCTTGATGCATTGACTGCGCTGGGGAAGCGCATGGGGCGGCAGTTCGGCGACACATGTCTGCTCAATGGTGAGCAGATGACAGGGCGTGTGCTTGATTTGACCGAGCAGTCTTTTGTGACATCGCCTGCGATTGCGGCATTCATCGGGGAGTGTGGGATGGCGAAACTGCTTGCGAAGATGGATTTCACGCGAGAGCTGACGGGGCTTTTCCGCAAGCTCTCGCCGCGGTTGTTTGCGAAGGAAGGCGATCGGCAGCGGCTGGTTGATGCTGCGCAGGAGCACCTTGACGAGCTGATAGCTGAAGAGGAAGGAGGCGGACAATGAGTGCGCCATCATGGGTAGAAGCCGCAGTGGCGCAGTTCGGGCAAGCCGCGGGGCTTGATAATTTGTCACTGGAATCGAACAGCGCGGCATTGCGCTTTGACAATGGGTTGTCATTGCGTTTTGAGTATCACTATGGCGAGTTAGTCATGGCGATGTGCATGCCGGGTGTGAGTGATGTGCGGCGGCTGTTGTCGCTTGCGCATCCGGACACGCCGTTTGGTTTCCGTGTTCGTGCGGGGATTATCGCGAAAAGCGACGCAGCAGTGATAGCGATTCGGATGGCGGAGCGCGATGTGACGTTAGTGAAGTTGAATGCGGCATTTTCGTTATTATGGCGTCTTGCTGAAGAGACTGGAGGAGTTCAATGGACATAGGCGTTTCAAGGACAACTGATCCATTGCGTTTTGATGTCGGCATTGGCCGTGCAGGCTATGCGGACGTCATAGAAGCGCCGTATTCGGGCGAAGCGCAGAAGACGTTGATGCCGGGTACGACGACGGTATCGCAAGCGGTAGACGCGCTTTTTCCGAAGGAAGCCAGTGTCAGCGGCGAGATTATGGCGGCGTTGGTTGCGGCCAATCCTGCGGCATTGCGCACAAGTGGCGGATTTGGCGACGCAGCTCGCCATACATTGCGCAGTCTGCATGAGCGCAAGACTGCCACTGCGGAGCGCGCTGCGTCTGAACTTGAGAAGCTGCTTGCGGATTCCGATTTAGTTGAGCGTTGCCGCATGGCGTTGTTGGAGACATGATGAACGGCTCACTGGAAAATTTTTCGAATATCTTTTCGCGGTTTGGCGATTTAGTCCTCGCGTTCTTGGTCGTCTGTATTATCGGGTTGCTGATCATCCCGTTGCCGACGCCGATCGTCGATTTGCTGATTGCTATCAACATCATGATTTCGACTGTGATGCTGATGCTCTCGCTGTATTTGCCGCGCGCGCTGGCATTTTCGACATTTCCGTCGATGTTGCTTTTCACGACACTCTTTCGTTTAGCGTTGAATGTGACGACGACGCGTCTGATTCTGCTCAAAGCCGATGCGGGTGAAATCATCTACACATTCGGTAATTTCGTCGTCGGCGGCAATTTCGTCGTCGGCGCGGTCATCTTCCTGATCATCACGATTGTGCAGTTTGTCGTGATTGCGAAGGGTGCGGAGCGTGTTTCCGAAGTCGCTGCGCGTTTCACGCTCGATGCAATGCCGGGTAAGCAAATGTCGATTGACGCGGATATGCGTGCGGGAGCGATTGACCAGGAGACTGCGCGTGCGCGCCGTAATGAGCTGGCGAAGGAATCGCAGCTGTATGGTGCGATGGACGGTGCAATGAAATTTGTCAAAGGCGATGCGATTGCGGGGTTGATCATGACATTCATCAACATCGTGGGTGGCATTTGCATTGGTGTTTTCATGAATGGCAAGGAAGTCGGCTGGGCGGTTTCCAAATACGGCATTCTGACGATCGGTGACGGTTTAGTCTCGCAGATTCCTGCGCTGCTGGTGTCGATTACATCGGGTGTGATTGTGACGCGTGTGGGCGATGTAGACAACAAGCCGCTGGGTCAGGACATTGTCAATCAGTTCTTTGCGCAGCCGAAAGCGATTTTGCTGGGTGCGGTGACATTGGTCTGCATTGGCTTGATTCCGGGTTTCCCGAAATTGCAGATTTTCGGGTTAGCGTTGTTTGTCGCGTTAGTCGGCTGGTCATTGCAGATCAAAGCGAAGATTTTGGCGGCGCGTGCGGCGAAGACGGAGGATCCGCTTTCGGCTGCTGCGCCATCTGAGGGCGCGACGCCGGCGGCAAAGAAGAAGGAAGGCGACGATTTTTCGATGGTCACGCCGCTTACGGTGGACATCGACGCGAATATCCGTGGTGCGCTGACATACGATGCGTTGAATGACCAGATCATGTCAGTGCGGCGTGCGCTTTATCATGACTTGGGCGTGCCCTTTCCGGGCATTAACCTCTCGCTGGATCCGGCGTTGCACGACGGCAGATACCGCATTTTAGTGAACGAAGTGCCGGTTTCGGAAGGCGTGTTGCGCAAGGGCTTTGTCTTTGCGATGGAGGAATCGGAGAATCTGACTGCGACCGGCATTGCATTCGAGGGCGGCAAGCCATTCCTTGCGGGACATGACACATGCTGGGTGAAGGAGGAGGAGAAGCCGAAGTTGGATGAATCGGGCATCCGGTCGCTTGATCTGGGCGGTGTGCTGTCCTATCATCTCTCCAGTGTGCTACGGCGTTATGCTCATGAGTTCCTCTCATTGCAGGAGACGCGCATTCTCTTTGATCACATGGAGAAGGAAGCGCCGGAGTTGGTGAAGGAAGTCCAGCGTGTCCTGCCATTGCAGAAGATTACCGACGTGCTGCAGCGGTTAGTGCAGGAGGGCGTTTCGGTGCGTGACTTGAAGCGCATTACGCAGACACTCATTGAGTGGGGGCAGCGCGAGAAGGACTCGGTGCTGCTGGTCGAATATGTCCGTTCCGCGTTGTCGCGTTACATCTCCTACAAATTCTCCGGCGGTCAGAACATCATTGCTGCGTATTTGCTTGATCCGTCGTTGGAGGAGCTGATTCGCAAGAGTGTGCGTCAGACATCGAGCGGGTCGTATTTGGCGATGGATCCGGCAACAGTGCGTTCGATCATCGCTGTAGTTAAGCGCACTATTGGCGACTTGGCGAAGATTCCGCAGAAGCCGGTCGTCATCGTCTCTGTAGACATCCGTCGTTATTTCCGCAGGATGATCGAGAAGGACTACTACGAGTTACCGGTCCTCTCATTCCAGGAGTTAAGTGCGGAAATCAACATTCAGCCGCTGGGGAGGCTTAAGCTGTGAACTTTCTCCTCAAAATCATTGAAGGACCGAATAAGGGCGCGGAAGCCGCGCTCATCGAAGGCGTTGCAGTCACGCTTGGAAAAAGCGACGACTGCGATATTGTGCTGGCCGATGCGACAATGCCGGACAAAGTCACGGTTTCCGCAACTGCGGATGGCGTGACAATTGACGGCGAAGCGCTGTTGCCATTGCATGTCAAGGCACTGGGCGCGACATTTCTGGCGGTAGGTCCGGCGGATTCACCCTGGGGTGAGTTGGTCTGGGAAGAGCCGTCAAAGCCGCAGTCGGAAGTAGCGCAAGCAGAAGAGTCTCCGAAGGTAGAAGAGCCGCAGCCGGAAACACCGGATTCGGCAGATGCCGCGGAGGAATCCAAGCCGGCAAAGCGTCATTTTGGTGCGATTGCGTGGATTCTTGTGCTGTTGATCATTTTGCTAGCCGTCATTTTTGCGGCGTGGTGGTATCGCGAGCCGCTGAAGGAGTCGCTTGCGCGCTTTTCTGGCAAAACCGAAAAGCTGGACAAGAGCGGTGAGCAGCCGATTGAGCAACTCGTCACGCTGGAGCAGATTGCAGCGAAGTACGGTTTAACGGTGGAAGGGAATACGCTTTCGGGCAATTTAGCGACGCGCAGTGAGCGATTGGCGGTGACTGCGGAAGCGTACTCGGTGCAGCCGGGCGCGGAACTGGATTTGTCCGATGACGAGTCATTCAAAGCGGCGGCGGCTGATGCGTTGTTTGTGCTCACAGAAGGCGCATTGAAGGTCGTTAGTGTGAAGGCGCGCGAAATCGTAATCAGCGGCACAGTTGCGTCTCGCGATGTGCTAGACGGTATCTTGCGTGCGCTTGCCGCAGATTTGCCGAAATTGCGCAATGTAGACAGCAGTGGCGTGCAAGTGTTGGCCCCAGTGATTTCGACGCCGATGGCGGTTACGCAGCCGCCGCGCACGGTATCCC
>CAVGNO010000005.1:15070-18693 GCA_963630475.1 Blautia faecis
GCTCAGCCGTCATTGGCATTGCCGGTTTGCGGCATACTCACGGAGCCGTATCCATGTCTTGTGATGCGGGATGGCCGGCGCATCTTCGAGGGTGCGGAATTTGCGGGTGCGACGATTGTGAAGATTGCATCTGATTCGGTTGAGCTCAAGGATGCTGCGGGGAGGCTTTTCACATGGAAGCCGTAGGGAGCGCGCCGGTGCAGCTGCTGGAAATCGAGCGTGAGTTGACGGGGCCGGATGCGCAGGCGGCGCTTGCGCGTCACGATGCAATCCTTGTGCGTTTGGCGCAGCGGCTTGACGTTGCAATCAATGCAGGGGTTGCGCCGGATGAGTTCCAGATGCTTACGGAACTCAAGGAGGCGAACATTATCGCCAGGAAGATTTTGCGTTTGGCGGTCAATACAGGCAACCGGACGCAGAAGTCGTAGCCGCGAGGCTGCGTTGGACTACAAAAATAAGGAGAATAACAATGGCCGTAACAATCAATAATGCTACAGGCGCGCCAGAGGTTCAGACGATTACGACTGAAATCACTCGTGTCGATGTCACCACCGCTGATTTTGTCCACACCGATGCGGTGTACCAGGCGCTCATGAATGCGACTGTCGCGATGGAAACGCGTCTGAAGGAGTCTCTGGAGAACTACCAGAAGCATCCGGATGTCCAAGCGAACCTCCAGCAGTTGCAATATGATTTGCAGCAATGGAATTTGGCGCTCACGACGATGACGAACATCAACAAGAACATGGGTGATGCGTTGAGCTCCATCGCTTCCAACTTCCGCTAATGTTTGATTTGGAGACAGAAGAAGCCCGGGAGTTGCTGAATATTGCGCTAATGGCGATTGGGCAGAATCGCTTCCAGTCTGCCGCGAAGATTCTCGCGGCGCTGGAGCGTTTCCGTCCGGGTGAGGCGTCTGTCCCGGTCGCGCAATCCATTTTGCTGATTAGCAAATTGGATTTTCAGGGCGCAGTGGATTACATTGACCGCGAAGCGTTGCCGCGTTTTCCCGCGTCGGCGATGTTGAAGGCATTCAAGGGCATGGCGTTGATACGGATGAACCGTGATACCGAGGCCAGAGTGCCGTTAGAAGAGGCCGCAAACCAGTCCGCCGATCCTGCGGCGGCGCAACTTGCAAAGGATTTGCTCGTATGACAGAACCAATGATAGTCGAGGCCATCCGCGCTACGGCGACAACCGGCGTAAATGAGCCATTATCCGCGCCAAGTGTTGCTTCTGCGGCAGCGGTTGCCGATCCGTCTGCAGTCACGCGTTTTAATGCAGTGATGGCTGCGGATCCGATTCCGTTTGCGTCGGAAGTATCTGCGACATTTCGTACGTCGCAAGCGGACAACCAGGAGATACTGCATCGCATCAAGACGTTGTGCGAGATGTCATCGCATGGATCTGTCGCGTCAGCGGAGTTGCTGGAGTTGCAGTATGATGTGATGAACTTGGCGTTTCAGCAGGAAGTCGTGACGAAAGTAGCGGACAAAGCGTCGAGTGCGATCCAGACCCTCATCAAGAATCAATAAGGAGCATGGCAGATGGTCGGATGGTTGAAATGCAAGCCGGTTGCGTTGATTGCGCTATTGGCGGCGATGTTTTTTTTCACGGGATGCGACAGTGAGACGATGTTGCATTCCGGATTGGAGGAGCGTCAAGCGAATCTCGTCATGGCTACGCTTTTGGATGCGGGGATTCAGTGCCACAAAGCCGCGGGCGAGGAAGGCACGTGGAATGTGACGGTTTCGGAGTCGCGTTTTGCCGATGCGGTGAATTTGCTGGAGCGCGCGGGGTTACCGCGCAATGAGCATTTAGGCATAGGCGATGTCTTCAAGAAGACGGGGATGATTTCATCGCCGAGTGAAGAGCGCATTCGTTTCATGGATGCGTTAGCGCAGGATTTAGCGAAGACGATTTCAGGGATTGACGGCGTAGTGGATGCGCGCGTGCACGTCGTATTGCCGGAGAATGACCCGTTTGCGCGCAATTTGCAACCGTCGTCTGCGGCAGTCGCGATTCGGTCGCGTTGGGATGCCGATTTAACCGATGTAATTCCGTCCGTGAAGGGCTTGGTGAAGAATGCGATTGAGGGATTGCAGTACGAGAAGATCATGGTGACGGTGTTCCGTGATCCGCCGCCGAAGAAGAAATGATCATACGCGATAAATTCGCAGAATGGATGAGAATGACAGACAATTTTTAATGACAGTCGTCTGGCTGTTTATGCGGCATGGCCGGCGTGATCGCGCGCTTGCGGTGTGCGAAGCGTTGCATGAAGCCGAGCCGCATGACGGCACGGTGGCGGTTGCGCTTG
Organism: Blautia faecis; assembly: GCA_963630475.1. Classification (GTDB taxonomy): domain Bacteria; phylum Verrucomicrobiota; class Lentisphaeria; order Oligosphaerales; family Oligosphaeraceae; genus CAKUJM01. The sequence continues at coordinate 17,391 of CAVGNO010000005.1, forward strand.
CAGAGCTGTATGTCGCGGACGGGCAAGTGAGTGAAGCGCTGGATGTGCTGCGCGATGCGGACATCCCTGCGTCATTGGAGCACGCATCGGCAGTAATTGAAACGCGTGCATTGCGGCTTTTGGGGCGCGCTGCGGAAGCGGATGCGCGTTGGCGGCGTCATCTTGAAGCGCGGAAGGGGGCGGCGAGAAAATGGATTTAACGATAGATGATGCGCGTGCGGTAGTCGCGGACAATGTGTTGTGGCCGCGGATGAGAGATTTCCTCTGGGATTTTGCGCCGCAGATTGACGCGAGTTGGCTTACGGATTTGGCCATTGGTGAGTTGCGTGATGCGCCGCGCGTCAAGTCCTGGATTCTGCGTGAATTGTCAGTAGAGCCGTGTTTTCATACATTTCCGAAGGATGACATGAGCCGCGTTGCGCTTTTGGATGGCGCGGTGTTATTGGAGCTAGTCAAGTGGCTGGGCGTGCTGGAGTATTCTGCAGTGTTGCGGCGCGTGACGAATGGCGCGCAAGTGCGTGAATTGAAGACTGCGTTGCGTGGCGTCTATCCCGATGCGTTTCAATACACTGCGTATTTTGCGAAGCAGGGCGGTTCAGACATCGCGGATAGTGCGGTCAGCTCTGATGCGATAATTGCGACGGGGATGGGCATGCTTTTAGCGGTGCTCAAGGATGCGCCGGCGCCGGTAGTCGCGCGGATGCGGATGAAGTTGCCGAAGTCGCTTAATAGCGTCGCGGCGGGCAATGCACCGTCGGAAGGGTCATTTGCGAGACTTCTCAAGCTCAAGTTCAGGGAGGCATACGGGTTATGCTGTTGATGGACAAACCAAATTTCACGATAGCTTCCGGCACTCGTTTAGTGAAGGCGACAGAGATAGCAGTCGTCCGGAGTGCGGAGGAAATCATTGCGGCTGCGGAGGCCGATGCTGCGCGGATTCGCGAGGAAGCGAAGCTTGCGTTTGAAGAAGAAAAGCAGCGCGGTTATGAGCAGGGCATTACTGATGGCAAGATTGAAATTGCGATGCAGCGGATGGAGCAAGTCGAGCAGTCGGTCGCATTCATGGAAGCCGTTGAGGAGAAGATGGCGGGCGTTGTGATGAAAGCGCTCAAGCTGTGCGTCGAGGAGATTGGCGATCAGGAGATGGTGGTCAATATTGTGAAGAAGACGCTGGCTGCGGTCATCCGGACTCAACGGCATGTCACGCTCAAAGTCGCGCCGGAGATGGTAGCGACTGTGAAGTCGCGGCTGGATGAATTGCGGCGGAATTATCCGACAGTTGAGACATTTGATGTCGTCGATG
>CAVGNO010000005.1:18703-26201 GCA_963630475.1 Blautia faecis
TGTTTTAGAGACGGAAGCGGGTGTTGCGGATGCGTCGGTGGATGCGCAGCTGACAGCGATTGAGCGTTCGTTGAAACGTCATTTGTCGGGAGGAAACCGGTGACGGGTGTTTTCGACTACATTCCGGAGGTACTCAATCGTGCGGTTGAGGATGTCCAGCCCATTGATGTCAAGGGCAAGGTCATCCAGGTCATCGGCACGATCATCAAAGCGTCTGTTCCTGGCGTTAAGATTGGCGAAGTATGCATCTTGCGCAATCCGTGGGAGGAGTACGAAGTGCAAGCGGAGGTCGTGGGTTTCACGAAGGACGCCGCGCTTTTGACTGCGCTGGGTGCGATGATTGGCATTTCGGCGGAGACGGAGGTGATTCCGACGCGGCGTATGCAGATGGTTCCGGTTGGGCCGAATTTGCTCGGGCGCGTGCTGGATGGCATGGGTCGTCCGATGGATGCGGACACCAAGGGGCCATTGCGGCCGGATGGATACTATCCGGTTTATGCGCCGCCGCCATCGCCATTGGAGCGCACGATTATCACGAAGCCGATTTCGCTGGGCATCCGGTCGATAGATGGATTGCTCACGTGCGGCGAGGGGCAGCGTATGGGCATTTTCGCCGCTGCTGGCGGTGGCAAATCCACGTTGCTGGCGTCGATTATCCGCAATACTGAAGCAGAAGTGACGGTGTTAGCGCTGATAGGCGAGCGTGGCCGCGAAGTGCGCGAATTCATTGAGAAGGATTTAGGGCCGGAGGGCTTGAAGAAGTCGGTGCTAGTGATTTCGACTTCGGACCGGCCGGCAATGGAGCGGTTGAAAGCGGCATACGTCGCGACTTCGATTGCGGAGTCATTCCGGGATAAGGGGATGAAAGTGCTGCTGCTCATGGACAGCGTCACGCGTTTTGGGCGTGCGCAACGTGAGATTGGCTTGGCGGCGGGTGAGCCGCCGACACGGCGTGGTTTTCCGCCGAGCGTTTTTTCGGAATTGCCGAAGCTCATGGAGCGCGCGGGCAATTCGGCGAAAGGAAGCATCACTGCGCTTTACACCGTGCTGGTGGAAGGCGATGATATGACTGAGCCGATTGCGGATGAGACGCGTTCCATTCTCGACGGCCACATCATTTTGTCACGCCGGCTTGCGCAGATGAACCACTATCCGGCAATCGACATTCTTGCATCGGTTTCGCGGTGTCAGTCGGCGATTATTCCGAAGGACCACAAAGCTGCGGCATCGAAATTGCGTGCGTTGTTGGCGAAGTATTCTGAAGTGGAGCTGCTGCTCAAGATTGGCGAATACAAGCATGGTTCTGATCCGGAGGCCGATGAAGCGATTGACAAGAATGGCGCAATCAACGCATTTTTGTGTCAGGGACTTGATGAGCGGCCGGAGTATAACGACACGATTCGCCGGCTTAAGGAGGTCGTCTCCTAATGGCATACTTGCTTCAGCCATTGTTGCGCATTCGCAAGATGCGCGAAGATCGCGCGGCGAGTGAATTGACTGCGGCGCGCCAAGCGGTGCGCGTTGCGGAGGAGACGCTGGAGACGCGCAAGAAGGAACTCGATGACTTCGAGCAGACCAAGGAAGAACGCCGCGACCGCATCTATGATGCGATCATGGGGCATCCGGTGACACGCGATCAAATCGATATGGCCAACGAGGGCGTTGCGCGTATCGACAAAGAAGAAGTGTTGCGCAAAGACAACATGCGGCGCGCGGATGCCGAGCTTAAGGAGCGCGAGAAAGCCGCTGAAGTCGCGCGTGATGTCTTCTCGCTTGCGACGCGCAATCGCATGAAGATCGATGAGCACAAAGCGGTCTGGGTTGCCGCAGAAGCAGCGGAAGACGAAAAGCGCGCAGAAGGCGAGCTTGAGGATTTTACGGTGAGAAAATTGGAATTGTGATGACTGATGCGATAACATTCGAATTTGCGGGAATAACGCTACAGCTTCCGGATAGCGACGGATTGCAACCATTGTCAATGCCGGTGATGCCGTTGTGTGCGCATGCGATGCCGTCGCCAGAAGCAGTCGAGCTCTTTAATGCCGCGATGCAGGACTCGACGCAGAAAATTGCGCAAGAACCGCAGCAATCAACGCAATCTGACGTGCCGACTTCGACCGAATCAAAGACAGCGGTATTGCTGATGCATCTGTCTTCGCCGGGAAGCTTTGTGCAGCCAGATGATGTGACAGTGCAAGCGTCGAAAACTGCAGAAAATACGTCTGTAGAGATAGCTGTTCCGGAGTTTGCAACCGCAACAGAGACGGGAGTGCAGAAGCCGGTAGTAGAGTTGGATGGACGTCAGAATATAGCGCTATCGACTGCGCAAGTGCAGCAAAATTCCCCGCAGAGTGTTGGCACGGTAGTGACTCCGCAATCGTCGGTTACAACCGATGCGTCACCGGCTGTGACTCCGATGCCGCCAACTTTGCCGATAGAAACGTCATCATCTTCTTCGCCAGTTATTTCGCAATCTACGGTAACGGCCGAAGCGTCCGCGCAGGTTTCGCCGCAACAGCCGACGGTAGTGGAGACGCCGGTGACGCCTACGAGTACTCCGGTCGTTGAAATGCCGTCAGTCTCCACTCCGGTTGCGCAGTCGAATCCTGCGGTCGTTGAACCGCCAGTCATGCCGCAGTCCCCTGAAGTTGTGATTGCGGATGCAACAGTAGCTGCGGTGCCAAATAAAGCGACAGTTTTTGCGGACGAGACCGATGGTGCGGATGATAGCGGCGTTGTTCTGCCATCAGACGATATAGCAGAGGAGAAGCCGGTGCAGCCGCAAGTGATTTCTGTTGCGCAGACGGTGTTTGTGTCTCCTCAAAGTGCCGTGTCGGTTGAGACGGCGACTGTATCTGCTGCGAGTGCAGCGTCATCATTTACGTCGGTGCAGATCAATGAAATTGTTGATGCAGTAGTCGCGCAGATTCAAGTTGAGCCGGCGTTGAAGAGTGGCGAGGAGACAGTGCGGATTTACTTGAAGCCGACAGTGTTGGAAGGCAGTGAGATTTCGCTTTCGGCGAAATCCGGCAGTTTGTCGGTAGAGATTTCACCGGCGACGACGCAGATAGTGCAGAAGATACAGTCTGCGCTACCGCAGCTTGAAGCGGCATTAGTCGGTCATGTCGCAGAATACCATTCGATTTCGGTCTCATTGAGGAAGGAAAGAAGAAATGAAACCATACGAAATCCTCGCATTGCTTGACAATTGGCGAGTGAAGAAGCCGGAGGAGTTGCTTGATTCGCCGGCTTGGGCGATGCCGTGTCGGCTAGGCGAAGAGCAATTGACGATGCGTTGTGGCGCGGTGCGTCCGGCGGATTCGTTGACATTGCGTGTGCGTTTTGGCGAAGTGCCGCATACGCTAGCGATTGCGCAATCGGAGCGTTTCCCGGAGCTTACGCGGATTTGGCATGCGCGCAATGAGATGCCGGATGCAATCATTTTAGCGTTAATCGAGCGCGAATGCGCATCATTTTTGCAATTGCTGGAGAATGCGATGCGCAGACAGCTGTCGATTGATGCGCTTGGCGGCGAATGCGCGGAGGAGGATTTCTGCGGGGAAGCCGGCGGCATTACGTTTACGCTGACGCGTTCGCGGCAATTGGTTGAAGCATTCGGGCGTCTAGGCAATCTAGATTTGTCCAGTGAAGCGATACGCGGCGAATTTTGTCCGGTGGAATACTCATACGCGTCCTTTGCGATGAGTCAGGCGGATTGCGATGCGATTGATGTGGGCGATGCAGTCGTGGTCCCGGAATTGGACGCGCCTACCAATCGAGTCATTGTGGACGACAAAATTGTCATTGAGTCTGATGGTGTTTCGGTGCCGTATGAGGATGACGGCGTGTTGTATCACATTTGCGGTGCGGCGAGTGCGCAAGCTACTCTTGGTGCGGTCTTTGACGGTGCAGTGAAAGTCCCTGCGGCGAATTCGGGTGCATTGAAGCTGACGCATGCAGGCAAGACGGTTGCCACGGGTCGCTTTGAGCGCTTGGCGAGCCAGCCGGTTTTCATCGTTGAGACGAAATGAATCAAATCCCTAGTTTCGTGAAAATCGTGACAGGGAGGATTTTTGTGAAAGAGCTGTGCCTGTTTGAATAAAAGGCGAGAATATGTTTCAATCCAACCCATTTGCGTTAATAGTTTTCTTTGTCGGGTTGTCGCTGGTAGCATTTGCAGCGATGATAGCGACGAGCTACTTGAAGATAGTAGTAGTGATGTCGTTGATTCGCAATGCGTTGGGTATTCAGTCGATTCCGCCGAACATGGTAATCAATGCATTAGCGATGATGTTGACATTTTACATCATGGCGCCGCATTGTTCGGAAGCGTGGTCGATTTTGCATGAGCAAGCGGATGGCAAGACCGTGCAGTCGCTTGCGATTGAGGATATTGCGAAAGCGGGCGAGCCATTTCGCGAGTGGCTTTCGATACACACCGCGGATCGCGAGCGTGCATTTTTTGTCCAGACAGCAGAGCGGCTCTGGGCAAAATCGGACACCGAGCCGGCGGTCGTCGATCCGGAGAGTTTTGCGATTTTGATTCCGTCCTTTTGTGTGTCGGAATTGACGAAAGCATTTCAGATCGGCTTTTTAGTCTATCTGCCGTTTATTGCGATTGACATCATTGTCTCGAATATCTTGCTGGCGATGGGCATGATGATGGTGTCGCCGGTCACAATTTCCTTGCCATTCAAGCTATTGCTTTTTGTGATGGCGAATGGCTGGACATTGCTTATCCAGGGGTTGGTACGCGGATATGCGCCATGATGAGGAGCTATGATTCATGAGTGACGCAGAAATTCTTGATTATGCGAAGACGTGCTTGATTATCGTCTTGCGGCTTTCGTTGATACCGATCATTGTCGCGACGGTTATCGGGTTGATTGTCTCGTTATTGCAAGCGCTGACGCAGATTCAGGAGCAGACACTGGGTTTTGCGGTGAAGCTGGTTGCGATTTCGCTGACGTTGCTGTTTTGTGCATCGTGGATGGGCAGCGAGTTGCTACTTTATACACAGAATATCTTCACTCATTTCATGCTGTTGAGATGACCGCCGATGTCGTATGTAGAATTTCATAGATGGATTCTGGCGGCAGTGCTTGCGATGGCGCGGTTTGGCGGCGCATTCGCGATCTGTCCCGCGCTCACAGACAGCATGATTCCGGGGATTGCGCGGCAAGCGGCTATCCTCGGATTTGCATTTCTTGCAGTGCCGTATATCCATAGCATGATGCCGCCGGGCGAGCCGAGCTTGTGGTTCTTCATGACTCTGGCGGCGCGCGAAGCGTTCATCGGCTTCCTGCTGGGCTTTTTCGCTGCAGTGCCATTTTGGATTGCAGAAAATGTCGGAAATTTTATCGATAACCAGCGTGGCGCGACGATGGGTGAGATATATTCGCCGCTTTCCGGAACACAAGTATCGACACTGGGGATTTTCTTTACACAGATTGTCTCGACTTTGTTCTTTACATGCGGTGCGATTTTGGTCTTCCTGGGTGCGCTTTATACAAGCTACTCGATTTGGCCCGTCTTCCCGGAAGCGGTTCAGAGCGCGGGGTTGCCGGAATTGGCGTCGGATGCGCCGACACAGCTTCTGACTGCGCTGGATGGGATGCTGCGGATTACAGTCATCATTTCCGCGCCGGTCATCATCCTGATGTTTTTGGCGACGCTAGGGCTGGGGCTGGTGAACCGTACTGCGCCGCAGTTGAATGTCTTTTTCCTGTCGCTTCCGATTAAATCGGCTTTGGGCATTGCGTTTCTCGTGATTTATCTGCCGTATATCATGGACATGCTGATGTACAAGCGGGAAGGCGCAATTTTGGAGCCGGTCCGCAAGCTGCTTGGAGGATGGTGAGATGGCTGAATCCAGTAGCGGCGAAAAGACAGAGATGCCGACCCCGAAAAAACTGCGCGATGCGCGCGAGAAGGGGCAGGTCTGCACATCGAAGGATATTGTCTCGACGGCAATCCTGATTGTGCTCTTCTGTGTCTTGGGCTGGATGGGCATTGAGATGACGGATGACATGCAGGAGCTCATGCGGTACATCGGCAGTGCGATTGAGGAAGACAGCGACGGCGCAGTGCGGCAATCCGGCGCGATGGCGTTGCTGATGATCTTTAAGCACACGTTCATCCTCGTCTTTGTCGCAGCAGTGATTGGCGTTGCGGCTAATGCTGCGCAGATTGGCTTCCTCTTCACATTCGAGCCGATCATCCCGAAGCTGGAAAAGCTCAATCCGGTCGAGGGCGCGAAGAAGATCTTCTCGATGAAGAATCTCTTCGAGTTCTTGAAGAATACAGTGAAGATTTCCTTCCTCGGATACTTGCTGTATAAGATCATCTGGGCGAGCATTCCGGAATTGTTGACGATGTGCTATGGTACGATAGACGACATCTTCCCGTCGCTGAAGCTGATGCTCAAGCGCTTGGCGTGCTACACGGCATTCGGCTATATCGTCATCGCGGTAGTAGACAGACTCTTCCAGGGGCGCAATTTCACCAAGCAGATGATGATGACCAAGGATGAAGTGAAGCGCGAATACAAGGAAATGGAAGGATCTGCGGAAGTCAAGCAAGCGCAGCGGCAATTCCGTGACGAGCTGCTCAATGGGCCGGATCCGGTCAAAGCGGCAAAGCGTTCCAGTGTTGTCGTGACGAATCCGACGCGGCTTGCAGTCGGCGTGCGCTATGATGCGACGGAGTCGCCATTGCCGCGCATTTGTGCGCTGGGTGCGGGTCTGACTGCGCGTATCATCCGTGAAACTGCGCTTGCCGAGGGCATTCCGGTGATGGAAGACAAGCCGTTGGCGCGTGCGCTTTATGCGCAGGGGAAGATCGAGGATTTCATTCCGGATTCACTGATTGAGCCGGTTGCCGAAGTACTCAAATGGGCGAAGCAGATTGAGGATGCGCGCAAGGAAGACGAAGAGCTGGACAGCGTCTCATTGGAGGATTTGTCATGACGATAGAGGAACATTATCGGCGGTTGGCGCCACGCTTGACAAACTGGCTGATTGCGACGGGGTCGAGCTACGCCGACGCTTGCGACCTCGTGCAGAATGTCTTCCTGAAGATCTGGCGGATGCGTGATGATTTGCGGGATGACGAGTCGGCGGTGTCGGGTCTCGCGTTTACGATTGCGCGCAATTTGCGGAAGAATCTAGTGCGCGACACTGCGCGTGTGCAAGTCACGGAGACGGGCGAGTTGCCGGATGTGGCAGCGAAGGGACCGTCGCCTTCGGAAGCCGTCGAAGCTGAATATAAGCGCAAGCGGATTATCCAGGCATTTGCCGCATTGCCGCCGATTTTGCGTGAGGCATACACGCTTTTTCAGATCGGTGAGATGAGTATTCGGGAAATTTCGATTCAGACTGGTGTTACGGAGAATCTCGTCAAAGTCCGCATTCATCGTGCGAAGCTCAAATTGCGCGAGCTTTTGTCAGATTTGAAAGCATAATACGTTAGGTTTGTGTAACTTTTTTCAATCCAGCGT
>CAVGNO010000005.1:26211-31218 GCA_963630475.1 Blautia faecis
CAGGTTTCGAAGCCGTTGGTGAGCACGAATGAGCTTGCGGTGGCGGGGGACGAATTTGCGTCTGCGGTTGATGCAATTCCGTCGGAGACATTCTCGCGTGAAGATGACCTAGGGCGGTTGGTCACTTCAGCGTTTAACTTTCAAGCGCCGCCAATGCCTGAATTCAAATAATGTCGCGAACCGCGCATGCGGTTCATGGAACAAGGGCTTTTAACAAAAGGAAATGCCAACTATGGCCTTACATACAACTCTAGCAGACTTCAATCGAATCGCTTCGGGCAACTACAATGCCGGGCAGATCGACGTTCAGAGAGATGAGCAGGGCAACGATGTGATCGTCAAGGTGAACAATCACCGCTGGAGCACATCGAAGAACAACGTTGTCATCTCACCGGAAAAAATTCTCGATGTGAAGCAGGCATTCCTCGCTGCACTGCGGCGCGGTGGTGTCGGCGACGCAGCACTTGCTGAAATCCGCGAGCGCATCGGCTTGCCTGCGGATTTGGAGCTGATGACCGACCGCGAAACCAGAAGTGCGCTGTTGCGCGCGCGTTTTGCGCCGCTGACTCGTGCGCAAGTGCGTGCAATCCTCGACCAATACGCCAATGGCGGCCGTGGATTTACTCAGGAGTCGCAGCGCGAGATGGGTTACGACAACTATCGAGCGGGTTTGGCGACTGCGAATATGAGCGCGAAGCATGCAGCGATTCAGGGGCGCTTGAATCTCGCTGCACAGCAACTGCATGACAGACAGCAGGGTGCAATCTGCAAAAATATCGACTACGGTATCACGGATGCGATGTCGTTGCTCTCCACTTCGCGCAGTCTTGCGGATATGCGCCGCGCACGCATCACGCGGTTCCAGGGCGCGCAGACGGATGCGGATGTGCGCAATGTCCACACGATGCTCGTGCAGGAATTCAGCACACTCTTCAGCGTCATCTTCAGAATGAGCAATGCGCCGGAGATGCAGCAATCGGAGCAGTTCCTGCTGGGTGCTCAGCAAGTGGTTTTGACCAAAGGCGAGGGCGGAATCCTCTCCGCGTTGGTTGGGACGGGTGAGCTGCAGACGAAAGTCGAGCTGCGCATGGATGTCACGACGATGCTGAATCGCTTGATTGGCCGTATGATCGTGGACAAGGAGACGCTCGGCGCGCAAGCGGTCAAAGTCCTGCTCAACAAAGTATATGACCATGATCTGGACAAGGGTTTGCTGTCTGGTGACCGCACGAGTCTCACTCGCCAAGTCGCTGCGCTGATCATCACTCACGGTTCTGGTGTGCCGATGGCGGAAATTGTCGGCGGCAATTACAATACAGGCTTGCTGGTGGACATCGCCGAAGCGATGCTGGGTGGCGAAATTGTGAATGGCGCGGAAGCACTCAAAGCGTATCACGACCGGCTGGTGCGTGATTCAGCGGAGTTGCCGCAGGAAATCAAGACGATCCTGGAGCAAGTCGCGAATGTGCCGCTTGAAAAGGATATCGATGGTTCCTTCATGGTCAAGCAGCCCATCGTCGCAGAGATGCACGATGTCGCGAATATCCCGGCGGTTCCGCCGATGCCGTATGTCGCGCCAGTCGGTGGCGTCAGCTTGGATGCAATCAAGAATTTTGTCGCGGATCTGGTTTTCTCGGATGACACGATGGTCGCCGATGTCGTAGTGAATCGTCCGGGTGAGACGATGCGCAAAGCGCTGTCTACTCCCGAGCGTCTGGCGACATTTGCGGCAATTCTCAAGAATCCGGCGGTGCTGGAGACAGCGGTTGCGCCGCAGATTGTCTCTGTAGTGCGCGAGGGTTTTGCCAAGATTGCGGCGGTCTTCGACCCTGCATGGCAGGCTGCAAACAATGGCGAGACATTTGCACAAGCGACAGCCAAGGATGACTTTGCGCAGAAATTCGTCGCGTTCTTCCAGAATTCCGAGCAGCTGCCCGGCGTTGATATTGCGAAGTTCGACAATATCATCCAAGTGATGTCCAACAAGGGCTGCGAAGCGATTCAGTCATTCATCAACAGCGTCTTCAAGATCAACGCGGGGCAGATGAATGCGATTGGCGCGATCACGACTGAGCCGTATAAGAACATGACTCCGGAGCAGATCAAAGCTGCGCTGGATAGCAAGAATCTCAATCAGATTCTCGATGCGGCGTCGAACTCCGATGTGCCGGGGCAAGTCGGCTTCTTCAAGCAAGTCCTCTCCACTTACTTCACGACATTGGGCAAAGCGGACAAGCGCAGCGCTTTTGCTGCCGCGATGCGTTATGCGGTGAATTTCGAGCATGCCGGATTGGAAGGCGATGCGCTTGAGGAAGCGCACAAGTCCGCGATCAACAAATTCACCGGCGCCATCCTCAAGGGCGCTGGACCGCTCCTGCAGAAGATGATGCAGGGACTGCCGCGTGACATCATGGGCGAATTCTCCGATGCGCTCAATGACATGAAGAGCTCGCTTGCGCCGATTCCGAGCAAGATTGTCCAAGCGTATCTGATGCAGTTGTTGAATGAGTCCAATGGTCGCATCAGATCCATCCAGCTGGTGAAATCGCTGGGTGCGGCATCCGTCGGTGAGACATTCCTCTGCAAAGTCAAGCTCTTCACGGGGCAGAGTCCGAAGCAGGAGAGATACCGTGGTGAAAATGGCCGCCTCCTCTATCGCGATGTCTTGGATGAGAATGGCAATCCCGTGATGGAGGATGACTTCCAGGAGAAGAATGTCGTCGTGAAGATTATGCGTCATGATGCGGAACGCCGCGTCAATGCCGAAGCTGAAATCTTCAAAGCGGCAGCCGCGAAGATTCCGGGCATGGCCAAGACTTGGGAAGGGCAGTTCCGCCAATATGCGCAGGAATTCGACTTCACTCACGAGGCCGCGAATATCGCTGAAGGTGTTGAAATCTACGACATCAGCGGCGGGAAGAATCCGGATTTGGCAGCGCTTGCGCCGAATGTCGAATCCATGAAGCTCTCTGATATCGCAGCACCCAAGAAGGACATCCTCGTGGCCGAGCAAGCGTTAGGCAGAACAGTCGATAAGTACTTCATCGACAACGTCAATGACGTGCGCAACAATGTCGCGTTCCTCTACGAGCAGGTTCCGGGTTCCCATCGCATCAAGTGGAAGCGTGTTCCCGGCAAGGAAGCGCCGATTCCGGAGATCAAGAACGACTTCAAGCTGCGTTCGCTCTCCAATGCGCGCGCATGGATTGCCGCCAGCCAGGACAATGTCCTCAAGTCGCAGGACAACCTCCTGCAAGCCAGCAAAGTGTGGTTCTACGAAGCGCTTTTCGGTTCAGGCAAGTTCCATGGTGACACGCACTCGGGCAACCTCATGACGACCAACAGCTCGGTCTCATTCATCGACTTCGGCAATCTCTACAAGCTGAACGAGAATAATGGCGAAGGCAAGAACGAGAAGCACGAATTGCTGCGCGTCATCATGGGCGCGACATTCCGTGACAAGACATTTGTCATCGACGGCTTCCGGAATCTCCTCTCTGCTGAGGGACGCGCAATCTTTGACGCCAACCGCGACAAAGTCGAAGTGATTCTGGATTCAGTCCTGGCGAAGGGCGGTTTCTCTCAAGACATCGTCTATCGTCTGAATGCGAGCATTGCGGAATTGCAGAAGCTCGGACTGGAATTACCGCCGCAGATCAACTGCTTCGTGCAGTCAATGATGCGCTTGGCCAACTCGGTCACCGAGATGAACACGATGATCAAGCAGATGCATGGTCTCATGAATCCGGCTGCGTGGCACCGCGAAGGGCCGGCGCCGCAGCGCGATGAGCTGGATTTTGCCGGAAAGATCTTCGATGCATACGTCAAGGTCGGCGGGGCTGATTTTGATGAGAAGGAATACGATGGCGTTCTGCCGGAGCTGCGCAGATATATCTTCTCGGAAGAATTCGGCGGCGAGCAGCTGGCGGTACCGGAAACCATCTATGCACCGGGCGGCAGCTACTGCAACCGTGTTGTGGAGCGCATCACCAATGCCGAAGATCCTGTCCAGGCGGCAAGCGCGCTGTGCGAGATGCTCAATGCAAACCTCTCGCCGGATGAAGCAAACGACCTGTACGATGTCGATCGCCGCGCAGATGTCAACCGTGCGCTCAATACATTCAGAACCGCGATTGGCGCGGCAAAGAATGACGAAGAGAAGGCTGCTGCAATCCTGGCATTCGCGACCGACTACTCGAATAGTGTAAAAGAGGTCATGAGGAACATCCGGCAGGACGAAGATGCTGTATATTCAAACAGACTCCGCAAACCACTGACATTTGCCAGTGCGCTCATGGAGTTGCTGCTTGACCACAGTGACGAGCAGACGCTGAAAACCATCTTCACCTCCAAGGAGACCGCACGGCTATTGGCGGACGCTGCCAAAGTCAATCGTGAGCTCCCGAATTCAAGCTGGTGGGACATCCTTCCATCCACTATCCTCGAGAATCTGAAGGCAGACGCTGAAAAAGCATCCTCTGACAAGGATTCATCCTACAAAATCGACATCGGAGTATAACTCATGACATTTCCTCAACTTTTAGCCGCATTGAGCGAAAAGCTCGAACTGGAGCTCGTGGACGAGGGCGGCGCGACTGCGATTGAAATTGACGGCACCACAATTGTCCTGCAGGAAGCGGGTGACGGGTTGCTGTTGATGCACGCCGACCTGGGCGAGATTCCGCCGGATCGCCGCGAGTCGCTAGCAAGTGCTGCGCTGCAGGCCAATTACCTCTATCAAGGCACTGGCGGATCGACGCTTGCGGTCAATCCCAGCGATGGCCATCTCCATCTCCAGCGCTACAACTGGCTTGATCGTTCCGATGCGGATAAGAGTTTGGATGCACTCTCGCGGTTTGCGGACACTGCATTCCGGTGGAAAGAGTTGCTCTCTGCGCCACTGGAAGCGCCTGCCGAGGAAGCGGGCGCACCGTCCGACTTCTCGTTGGCGAGTGGCTATATGAAGATGTAGATGCTATAATCCCGTGTAGGAAGCAAAAAATATTT
>CAVGNO010000006.1:0-4280 GCA_963630475.1 Blautia faecis
ATCAATATCTTTGCCGACACTGGAGTGGATGGCGGTGACTACTGGAGTGTCGATTGGCATTCCTCCCCGGAATATCTCCGTCGCGAATTGCGTGCGCTCAAAGCGCTCAATCTCAATGCCGTCTATTTTGGCCAGCTAGTACCGCAGGAAATGCTCGACATCTATGACGAAGAAGGCGTCATGATACTCGGCACTGCGCCGATTCCATATAAAACGATGGAAAAGATCACCGATGATGAAGCGATCGCAATTTTCAACGAAAAGATCGCCGGCATCAAAAGCAGCGGCCGTTTCGACAACCATCCCTGCCACATCGGCTTTCAAATCGACGTCTGGTACAACTTCCATGAAGGCACGACGAATCCGGAATATGTCGGCATGAAGCAAAATGTGAAGGATCACTTGGCATTTGACAAAGACGGTAAGATTTATACGCGACAGGGCGGCGATCCCAATCTGATTGGCGTACGCGGCCAGCGCAAAGCGAAGCTGGACAAGATTGCAACGCTTTTCAGACACGCGTTCCCCGGCAAAGCTATCTTCACCGGCGGCAGCGGCGAAGTCGGCGATGTATACGCTACACACGCATATCATACCTGGGGCGCGCCATTTGAAGAGATGCGCGCGTACTTCCGCCGTTATGCGCTCAACCGCGAGCTGCCCATCTTCATCGGCGAGACGTATATCCCATACTGCGGTAGCCTCTACGAAATCTTCAATTTCGGCGCAGCCGGCGCAAATCCGCTCGCAATGGAAAATTTCGCGCGCTACTCCGGCAATGACGGCTATCGCTGGCGCATCTTCTATGGCCGCCGTGCGCTTCATGATATGGGACCAGACAGCATCCAGGACAGCAGAACTGATCGCGACAAGGATGGCACGTACCACATCACAAGCGATCTCTATTGCACGCTCACCAACCTCGCACTCAACACGATGGTGCCGGGCTGGCGCCTCTCCCACGCCAACGGCATCGGCTTCTTCTGCTATGTGCTAGGCGGCCATCACACATTGGCAGGCCGTGCAGTACCGCGCTACTGTGATGTCCCCAATGAACTATCGCGCCCGACATTCCATGGCGAATATCTGCCCGGCGGCGCAAGTCCAATCATGGTGCCACTTGGCACACAGCCATTCTTCCTGAAACCGACGCTTATTACGCCGGTCTTCCGTCGCGTCACTGCGCCGCTTCTCGCCGAATTCATCGAAGAGAGCGAAGACGAATACGGTATTGACCACGCATGGTTTGGCGGCGACACGCTTCAAAAGCGCCTCTTTGTCGTCAATGACGGCCCAGAGGATCTTACGCTCAAATGCGTCATCTCCCTGCGTGGCGAAAGCGGCGCGACGCTTGCGCAGCAGACTTGCGAATTCACGCTGAAGAGCGGTGAGCGCACCGAATACCCGGTGTCACTCGCCACACCGCAGATCGCGGGGCGCATCAATGCGCGCTTGCATGCCGAAGTGCGCGCCGGCACTCAACGCGCAATTGCGTCATTGCCAGTTGAGCTGTTCCCGAATGTTACGATGCCGCAGCCGGCCAGACCGCTCTACGTCTGCGACCCGGAAGGCAGCGTCAGGAATTTCCTAAATGCCAGCAGCGTTGCATTCACTCAATTGCCGAATTTGAATAATCTGCCGCAAAACGGCGTGCTCATCATCGGCCGCAAAGCATTTACGCTGACGCCGACCGTGCCGGATTTCAACGCATTAGCCGAACGCGGCCTCAACACGCTGATTCTCGAGCAGGAACAAAGCGCATCCACGGAGCTGATGAAAGTGCGTACGCGCCATGCATTCATCAATGCATTCGGCCATCCCGCACTGCGCGGATTTGAAGACCGCGACTTCGCCAACTGGCGCGGCAATGTCTCGCTTGCGGATGCGTATGCAATCAGCGGCCCGGGCAAAGGCTGGTCAGATGCCGGCAACCGCAATATGGTCGCAAGCTATGTCTTCCGCCGCCCATCGCACGGAAACTACATCTCGCTGCTCGTCAATGGCTTCGACAGCTATCAGACGCCGCTGATGGAATACCGCACTGCAGCCGGCAGCTGGATTGGATCACAGCTGGAAATCGCGCCGCGCCTCGGCATTGATCCCGCTGCAACGACGCTTTTTGCGCGACTCGTGAGCTATTTGGATACATGCGGTTTCGCCGAAGGCAAGACGCTCTTCTACGGCGGCGCTGCCGGACAGAAACTCCTCGACACACTCAAAGTCGAGTATAACAAAATCGATAAACTTGACGCAGCAACACTTGCGTCCGCGCGCACACTGCTAGTCTCCGCACCAGATTTCGATGCACTCAAACACGCATCAATGACGCTGATCGATTACGTCTATCAAGGCGGACGCGTCATCTATCTGCAAGCCGGTGATACATTTGAGTCCGTCTGGCTGCCCTTCCCCACCAAGCTGGGCAAAGTCAAAGCGCGCCAAGCGCTCGCCAATGTCGTCAATGCCGACAACTATTGGCGGTGCGGATACGACAACAACGACCTCTACTGGCATGACGAATTCGAAGTGCCAGTCTTCGAGGGCTTGCCGGAGCAAAGCCGCGCATTTGAGCCCGCAGTGCTGGCGGATTTCCCCGTCGGCGATGGCTCATTCACGCTGATTGCAATTAAACCGGAGGACTTCAAGGACAGCACGGCAACCGGCAAGACATGCCGCCTCATCTGCGCACTCTTGAGCAACGCCGGCGTCAAAATCGCCAATGCGTCATCCGCATACCAGCAGAAGGACGGACTGATTGATGCGCAAATCGACTTGGCAGAGCTCTCCTGGAGCTTCGCGCTTGATCCGGACAAAGTCGGCATCAAAGAGCATGTCGAGCAAGGCGAGAAGGGATCGCTCAAGTGGATGACTGGCCTCATCGCCGATGGCCGCGAAGTCAAGCTCGGCATCACATTCGAGACATTCCTGCAGCAGCAATACGACGGCGATGTCTGGTACCGCCTCGAATTCGAGCTGCCCGAATCAATGGCGCAATGCGAAAAACTCTACTTATCCTTCGGTGGAATCGACGACTTCGACTGGTGCTATATCAACGGCAAACTCGTCGGCGAAACAACCGACAAGAATTCAACTAACTACTGGGCGACACCGCGCGCATACAGCTTCTCCGGCAATATCGTCAAGCCCGGCAAGAACATCCTCGTCGTGCATGTCCGTGATTTACGCGGTGATGGCGGTATCTACAGATTGCCTGCCATTCTCTCCAACCGTCCTTGCGGTAGCGGGACAAGCCGCGGCTGGATAACGCCATACGAAAAAGGCACAAAGCGCGACTACGAATACAATCCCGATCCCGTACGGCAATACTAGGGGAGACCATGTACACTTACGCAATCTCATTTTCAGCACGAGAAGTCATATCTGAACAATGGCAAAAAGCGCTCGATCATGCGCAAATCCGCAAGATCGAGTACTCGCCCGATGGAAATGATTTCGATCTATTTCGCAATAGCGTCAAAGCGCTGGCCGCTCTCCAAGCCGCCGGTCGTGTCGAAGTCGCGAGCATCCACATTCCATTTAGTCCATTCGAATTCTGGACACTCGCTTCTCCGGATGAAAATGAGCGTTGCGCAGGTGTAAAGCGCATCCGCGATTTCCTCGCAATCTGCCGTGATTTGAATTGCAGAAATTTCACAATTCACGGCAGTGGCGAACCAGTTGCACTGGAGCCAGAAGCGCGTCAGCAGACAATTAACGCAATACGACGCACGCTCACCGAGCTCTCGGAGGAAATGAGCCAGATCAATGCGTCGCTGAATGTCGAGATGCTCCCGCGCAGCTGCATTGGCAATACGCCGGAAGAATTACTCAAAGTCACCGATGGATTGCCGGATTCCATCGGCATCTGCTGTGATGTAAATCACCTCTGCGGCGCACCGAAACGCGTCCCGGAAGCAATCGCAATGTTTGCTAGACGCATCCGGACACTCCATCTCTCCGACTACGACGGCATCAATGAATGCCATTGGTTCCCCGGCCTCGGTGTACTGGACTGGAGTGCAATCATGCGAGAAGTCCGCAAGATCCCGCATGATTTGCTCCTCATCTTCGAAGTCTCGCGAATGCAAGCGCCCGCATGGCAACAACGCACAATCGCACCGGAAATCCATTTCCATAACTGCGCATCCGCAGCAAAAATGCTAGATGCGATTGTTACAACGGAAACGGATTTTGACGGATTTTGACGGAGGGGAACGGAAACGGAGAATTTCCGTTAATTTCCGTTAATTTCCGTTAATTTCCGTTAATTTCCGTTAATT
>CAVGNO010000006.1:4290-9248 GCA_963630475.1 Blautia faecis
TGAATACGATGCGTTGTCGGGTAGCGGTACAGCTGCGCCGACTTGCAGTCCGCCAATTGCCATGCGGAAGATGACTTGCATTGCGCCGCCATGGCTGACAAGCAATATCCGCTGCCCAGCATGATGCGAATGCGCAATATCCTGCATCGCATTGCGAATGCGTGCGAAAAATTGCAATTTACTCTCGCCGGATGGGACAATGCGGTCACCAGCTTCTTCAATGCGGAGCGAACGCAATATGTCGATGTCTTCTGCAAGTAATTCGCATTGACGCCGTCCTTCGTAGATGCCAAGATGCCATTCGCGCAACCCAGGCAATGTTGTGACTTTTATATCATCATGACCATCTTGCGCAATGATGGTCGCAGTCTGCGATGCGCGCAAAAGATCACTGGAATAGACTGCATCAAAATGCATCGCACGCAAGGCCTGGGCCGCACAGTGCGCTTGCTGCTGTCCAAGCGTATTCAACGGGGAATTAAGCTGCCCTTGTAAAATGCCGGACGCATTGTCAGCAGTCTCACCATGCCGGACGATTATAAATTCTATGAAGGAAGACATGTTTGCGAATAGAAATTTCTCGTTTATTGGGTATGCGTGCATACTGTAGTAGAAAATTCGTGGATTCTGTTATTACAGTGCGCAAATTACTATGCAATTCCCACACTTTTGGGGAATATAGAAAAGTATTGGCTGATGGTAATATTTCGCACTTACGGTATGGAGAAATCATTTCTTGTCGTACGAAAAAATAGGGTTGCTGGAAATATATTGCATATATGCGATATATTATCGACTGATCCGGGGAGAGAGGTGTAGTAGGACCGAGGCTTGTCCTCGGCCTAACGTCGGTGAATTATCGACGCAACGGTCCGACATCGCGCGTTGCGAGAAACGTGTTCCAACGCGAGACACGTTTGGCAAAGCCGTGAATGAGTTACGTCGGACCGCGAAATCGTCAATTCTTTCCGATCCCACGTCCGGCCGAATAACCCACGCCATGCGCGCACCCACGCCAGGCCGGGGACAAGCCCCGGCCCTACATGCACGATTTTCGAGGTGGTTTATCTGGTGTTTTTCTTGGCGTTGCGTGGACATTGGCATCCCAATCACACACCCCATGCGCACAAAATCCAGGCCTGTCCGACATCACGCGTTCCCCGTCACAAAAAATCCACGGAAACCAAAAAACAAAATGTCCGCAAAATCCTGGCCAGTAAGGCCTGGATTTTGTGCACATTTTGATGTCTGGTTGCCGCGGATTTTTGTGGAGGAAAACACGCTATATCGGACCGCGGTGCCGTTGTTTTCTTACGCCACGCAGAGGATACCGCAGATACGTTGATTACCCACGCCAGGCCGGGGACAAGCCCCGGCCCTACCACACTGGCAAGACTGGAGGCAGAAAATGGATAAAGATAATATGGATAAATTTGAGGTAGCACTTAAAGTTACTGAAGAAATTTCAAAAGAAATACAGTCTCTTCCTGGTTATAAGGAGGAGGCGGAGCGTTTTGAGCGTATTTATGCGGTGGCGAAAGCGTTGCATGAAGCACGGAAACACGCGAAACTGTCGCAGAAGGAATTGGCCAACAAGCTTAAGACCACACAATCGGTAATAAGCAGAATGGAGAGTGGCCGAGCGAATATCAGCTACGATAAATTGTGCGATTACGCTAAAGCTTGTGGAGGACGTCTGAAAATACAGTTTGAATTCTAATCACACATCGGAATTGGTGACGTCGTACCGCAAAAACGGCGTTTCCGGTGTTCCACGCCAGGCCGGTGGGTGCTTGAAGATAGGCCGGGCACAAGGTCCGGCCCTACACACGCATTATAATCCGCATTTACAATATCTTTCCGAGTGTCGGCTGCAGGATTTTCGCGCGCCATCCAGTTGCGATTTTTGCTTCGGTAGCTGGTGCATTATGCATGCGCAGGTTGATATATTTGACGACCTGGTGTTTTGACGCAAGCAGAATTGGGTCAATCTGATTTTCCTCTGCGCGTTTTTTCACCAGATTCAAGATGCGCTCGGTCAGTTTATTCACTTTCTCCTTATACTTCGGATTATACTCGTGCGCGTCTTCGCAGTCTACGCAGCTGTCATCTTCACGCGGCGCTTTGCGCAAAGCGTCAAGTATCTCCGTGCCATAGACGCGAATAGCTGCGCCGCGTACAAACGGCATCGCCATCAAATCCTTTGGAGAACGCGGATGCCTTTGCACAACCCAAATCAGCTGGTCATCTCGCAAAATCCGGTTGCGCGTAATATTATCCCGTACTGCGGCGAATTCGCGCCAAATCGTCATGTAATGCGCTTGGCATTTTTCCGTCAATGAGCATCGCGCGGTCTTCGTCTTGACGCGGCTCCAGATTTCCTCGGGCGTGGTCTCGGCATAGTACTCCTCGTGCTCAAATTCACGCATCTCGTCGGCAAAATGCGGCCAGTTGCCGTTAGCGCGCAAGCGTTCCGCTTGCTTCAGCGCAATTTGCGGCAAGAGCGCGACGTCATACGCGGCATACTGTAGCTGTCTGTCACTCAAAGGCCGTTTCATCCAGTCGCTTCGCGTCTCACTCTTCGACAGCTCGATAGCTAATTCTTCCTGGATAACCGCCTTCAAGGACATGCCGCTGGATTTGCCATAGAAGCCGCATGCCACTTGGCAATCGAATATATTGCGCGGCAAGACGACACTTGGTCCGCCGCATGCGCGCACTAGTAGCGGCAAGTCATTTGCGCCGCTGAAAAAGATCTTCTGGCGCGACTCATCCGCCAGCAGACGCGCCAATGGCCGCCAGTCGCTAATTTTGAGCGGATCTGCAATTGCGCACTTTTCGCGCGATTCACCAAATTGCACTAGCGCCAATTTCGGATAGTAACAACGGGATGAATCAAACTCCGTGTCTATTGCGACAGGCTGGCCTGCCGGCATGCCATCGCAATAGTCATGAAATGCGCGATCGGTGTCAATCCATTGAGGAGCGATCGCCATACTAGAATCCGCGTCCAGCGGCAGGCCGGATATCATGAATCCGCAGCTGCGGCACTTCATTGCCGTTGAAGCGGTTGATGTGCGGCGAGTAGACGATGTCCCATGGCGCAGGCGGCAGATTTTCCGGCAGGCGGCTGAACGCGATGAACTGGATATGCACGCCTTCGCTGTCGCGTACTACGCCGCGCGTGTGATTGCGCCCCGCCGGCCCTTTGCGCTCCGGCACGACATTGCGCGTGATGAATATCGGTTCTGAATTGCCATGGCCAAATGGCTCCAGCTCACGCAATTCCTGGAAGAAGACATCATCCAATTCGCTGAAAGCGACTTCGCCGCAAATGCTCAATGTCGGCTGCATCGACTCTATCCCCAGCACTTTCTGCACTGCGTTGTCGAATTCACGGCAGAATGTCTCAAGCATATCCTCTTCCAGTGAGAGACCGGCCGCCATTGCGTGACCGCCAAAACGAATCAAGCAATCCTTGCATTCATCCAGCACATCGACTAGATTGAGCGTGCGAATCGATCGCGCGGAACCAGTGAATTGCCCCGATGTATCACGCGTAAGCACGACACTCGGGCGATGATAACGGCGCGTCAAACGCGACGCAACGATTCCGACGACGCCCTGATGCCAGCTGTCACTCCAGACAACGATTGAACGCGCGGTATCCAGCGACGCATCATGGCCGGAGCGATAGCGCTCCGCAATCTGCGCTTCGGCTTCCTGCACGACATTTTCCTCGATCATCTGGCGCTCGCGGTTCAGTCCATCCAGAATTGTCGCAAGCTCCTTTGCTTTTTCGACATCGTGCGATTCCAGCAAGCGCAAGCTGTCGGTTGGGTCGCCCATGCGTCCAGTCGCATTGATGCGCGGCGCGAGGCGGTAAGTGATGTCAGACGTCGACAACGGATCGGTGATATTGGAGATGTCGCAGAGTTCATGCACGCCGGGACGCGTCTGCATCGACAGCACTTCAAGCCCTTCATGCACTAGGATGCGGTTTTCGTTCAGCAATGGCACGATATCCGCAACCGTCCCCAGCGCAACCAGGTCAAGCACAGTGTGCAAATCGGTGTCTTCGCCGCCAATTTGATTCTCGCGACCGTATTTCAAGAACGCTTCTGCGACTTTATATGCGACGCCGACACCCGCCAAGTCTTCAGTGCCCTTTGGCGCACCCGGCAGTTTCGGATCGACTACTACGATCTTCTCCAATTCAGCGGCATTAGCCGGCAAGCCCAGACCGATACTGCCGACGCCAGACATATTGTCATGCAGCGGCGTCGGTCCCGGCGTATGATGATCCGTGATGATCAGATCGAGGTTGATCGCGCGCGCTGCTTCAACTGCGTCATAGCTGGTAATGCCGCAATCCACGGTGACCAGCAAGTCACAATGGCCTTTGGCATTACGGTTGATTGAATCTGCGGTCAAGCCATAGCCGTCATCAATACGATGCGGCAGATAGCACGTGACTTGCGCGCCATTTTCGCGCAGCACCCACGCCAGCAACGCGGTCGCAGTAATACCATCCGTATCATAATCACCGTGAATCATGATACGCTGATTTTTCTGAATCGCTTCCCAGAGGCGTTCCGCTGCCGCTTTTGTGCCTGGCAATGCATACGGATCGCCGATATCGCTCATGCTGGGATTCAAAAAGTGATGGACATTATCCGGATTGATGCCGCGCATCGCCAGTACAAGCGCAATTGGGCGCGTCACTGACGCTTCATCCATTAATGCAGCGACTGTATCCTGATTAATTGGGGGGAAATCCCAAGTCCGATTATCCTGTTCGTTACGTGAATTGGTAGTTGATTCCATGGTTAAATTGTTCCTTATTTGCGCATGGACAAACTATACGCGAATTTTCTCTAAATTCAAGCAGATGTAACAGATTTTGCCACCAATTTGTCACGCTTCGCGACAAATCTGCGCAATCTTCGGACAGAGTG
>CAVGNO010000006.1:9258-21250 GCA_963630475.1 Blautia faecis
GAGTGTCGCGACGCAACCGCTTCTTCTCCCCTGCATCAATTTTGGCACGCGTGATGCTTTATTCACAAATTGTTCTTCAAAAAGCCTGCCGGACGGCAGGAGAAGGAAACTGATTTACATGGAGGTAAAAACTATGAACAACAATATCACTAATAATTTCAATCAAAACAAAGCTTGCACTCGCCCCGCAAATTTCGGATTCATCAACGATGACATCTTCGGCATTCCTTCCTTCTTCACTCTTCTGCGCAAATGCGAAGCGCCGCAGGATATCGTCGGATTCCGCAAGAATGCCGCCGGTTCCTACTTCATCCATCTGGAAGTGCCGGGCATGAAGCCGGAAAACCTCAACATTGAGCAGCATGAGGATTCCATCTGCATCAAGGGCGAAGTCAAGATCGGCGAAGGCGACGAAGTCTTCACCAAGTCCATCTCCGAACGCATTACTCTGCCGGAAGATGCGGATCCCGAACAGATCAGCGCGAAACTGACCGATGGCGTCCTCACCATCAAAGTGCAGCCCCGCACCAAATCTGTCCCCGGCACTCGTAAAATCGAGATTCAATAACCGTTAGCGCCTGCATCAATATAGAATGAGCAGGATACCGCCTCGGTGCTGTCATCCAGTATACTCTGGAGATAGTACCGGGGCGTTTTTTTTTTTATTTATACTTGCGTTCGACGCGTTCAATCGACAGCGCGTGACCGGTCGTGTTATCAATATCGACGACGACGCCATGCAGGACTACGCCGTTCTCGTTCACGGGAAACCGCACCGGCATGCCGGTGACGAAGCGTGAGAGAACAGGCGCGATCTCACGTCCGAGGATAGATTCTTCCGCGCCGACCATACCCGCGTCGCATTGAAATGCCGTACCACCGGGGAAGATTGTGCTGTCAGCACTGGCGACATGCGTGTGCGTCCCAATCACTGCGCTCACTTTGCCATCGAGGAAACGCCCCATTGCAATCTTTTCACTCGTCGCTTCGGCATGAAAATCGACAAAGATGACTGGCGTAATCTTCCGCATTTCCTCGACTGCGGATTCCGCTGCGATAAACGGTGATTCCGATGGCACGCCAATAAATGTCCGGCCGAGCAGATTGAGCACACCGATCTTCGTGCCATCCGGCGCATCGAAGATAGCCCAGCCGCGGCCGGGCTGCCGTGTACCCAGGTTTTCCGGCCGCAACACATTGTTGCATCGGTCAATCTGCCCCGGGAATTCCTTTTGATCCCACGTATGGTCGCCAGCAGTGAAGACATCGACACTGCCGGGAGCAAATTCATTGAGCAGCGCTTTAGTCATGCCGTTGCCGCCCGCCATATTCTCGCCATTGGCAATGCAGAAGTCGCACTTGAATTCCGCGCGTAGCTGCGGCGCTAATTCCTTGACCGCGTCACGCCCGCCATGGCCGACAATATCACCGATAAACAAAATCTTCATCGCATCTCCTCCCATGCCGCTTTGACCGCAGCCGGCGACCAGTCGCGCCAGATAAAATCTGTCCGCAGGAATCGCGCGCCATTGCGAATGAATGCATGACGGCTGTTATTGCGCTCCAGCGGATGCGCATTGATATATACACTCTGACAATTGTCATTGATTGCCAGCAGCTCATTGCCTTTGCGGTCAGTCAAGCGCATTTGTGTAAAATCACAATTGCTCTTTTGCGGACAATAGCCATTGATGCTGGCGTTTGCGCACACTGCCGAGATTGCCAGTGGCGTATCCTGAAACAGCAGCACTTCGGCCGCGCTACCCAGATGCTGGATGAGCGCAAGCGTATTTTCCAGCGTATCATCCGGCGCCAGCGTGATGCGCTCCATGCCCAGCATCTCAAGCAAATACCGCGCACTCTCATGATTGCACGTAAACAGCTGCCAGTCCGCAGTCACCGAATTGCGTTCCGGCGTAATGCCGTTAGCCGCCAGCAGCTCCAATTGCGAGATATTCGTAATCTGCCATTGCTTCACGCCAAAATTTCCTGCACGCTTAATCGCTTCAAGCCATTGATGAAGCCGGCTTGCGCGCTCTATCACCGGCAATGCAATGCGCAAACGCTCCAATCCGACCTTGCCGCTTAAATACTTCAACGCATCCTCAAGCTCACTTAACGGCGTGCGCCCGACATCAAAAATCACTTCGCCGACATCACGCAAATCCGCAGGTGTAAACAAATTGAGCAGATAATGCCGATCAAGCTTCAGCAACTGCACTGGCTTATCCGTCACCGCAGTGCCACGCAGCGTCGGCGTCCAGAACGCGCTCTCAAGCTCCGCTTTGCGCGCTGCCAACTGCTGCTCATGCGCAGCATCCAGTTCTGACACAATATCGCGGCGCAGCTCATTGAGCACAGACGCAGAGACAAAGAGATTCGACGGATTGTCCACGACGCACTCGCCCAGCCGGTAGCAGCTGTCGCCTAATTTGCCCAGCGCATTGCAGATGCTCTGCGTTTGCAATGCCGCATCGCGCTTTGACGTCTCAAGCGGCTCCGTATTCTTCACAACGCGCGAGGCTGTGACGGCGCCGCCGGCATAATGCGCACTTGCCGAGCAGCGCAATTCCGACGCAGTCACCGTCAGCGTATAATCCAAGCGCGTGCGCTGACGCACCAACTGCGGACGCAATGCCGGCCAGCTATAACGCTGCTTGACCGCTTGCGATGATGTGCAGAATATCGGCATCCCAGCAGAAATTGCCGGATGTTCCGGCGGCAAAGGCACTTCAACTGTCGCACCGCGCGGCGCAGTGAATACACGCGCTCCGCGTTCATTGCCGCCCTGCTGATAGACACGCAGGGACTCGACAGCAAATCCGAATGGCCGTTCATGCCCTGCCAGCTCGATTTGCAAGCCATCGTGGCATTCCAGCGCCATCCCCTGCAGCTGAAAGCGCAACGCGTCTCCGCCACGCCCATGCGTCACTGCAGTCACTTCGCCAATTTTCGCGCCGCGCGGTCCGGTCGTCGCAGTATCTGTAAGCGCAGCGCTCTTCTCGGCATTGAAGCAGAATTTGCTCCAAGGGCGCGAGAAAATCACGCGCAGATCCTGTTCGCATTGTTCGCGCTCACCCGCTGCAAAGCTGCCATCCAGCAACTTTCGGTAGTAGTTGGTCACTGCCGCGACATATAGCGGTGTCTTCTTGCGCCCCTCGATCTTCACTGACGCCACACCTGCACGCTTCAACGCGCCGACACTGTCCGACAAAGCCAAGTCCTTCATCGACATCACATTGCATGCATCCGAGACGACGCGGCCGTTTTTCTCAATCTTCCAGCAATTGCGGCACACATAACTGCAGTCGCCGCGGTTGCCGCTATGGCCATTGAGCACACTGGAGAGCAGACACAATCCGCTATATGCATAGCAAAGCGCGCCATGCACAAATGCTTCCAGCTCAATCCCCGGCACCGCCGCCATCGCATTCAGCTCATTGAGCGTGAGTTCACGCGCGGCAATGACGCGCTCAAAGCCCAGTTCGCGGCATTTGATCATCCCTGCGACGTTGTGTATCGCCATCTGCGTCGATGCATGCAGATGCAACGACGGAAAATGCTCATGCACGAGGCGCGCGACTGCAAAATCCTGCACAATCAACGCATCGGGCTGACGCGCTTCCAATTCCAGCAGCAGCGCGTACAATTGCGGCAGCTCCTCTTCGCGCAACAGCGTATTGAGCGCGACATAGACTTTGCGGGGATGTGGCAGACCGTGCGCATATCCCAGCAACACATCGAGGTCGTCCAGCGAGAAATTGACTGCGTCCGCGCGCGCAGAAAATTGCGTCATGCCTAAATACACCGCATCCGCGCCATATTCAAATGCCGCAACCGCAGTCTCTAAATCTCCCGCCGGTGATAATAATTCCATGAATAAGCCTTCTGTAAAAAAATCTAGTGCGTCCCCGTCAGCACAAGATAATCCTTGTGCACGACTTCAGGTGATTCGACCGGATGCCCAAGCAATTCCGCAAGCTCGCTGCTCTTCGCACCGCAAATCTTCGCGACTTGGTCGTATGGGAAATTAACGACGCCGCGACCGAGCTCGACGCGCTTTGCATTGAGCAGCCGCACGGTGTCGCCCTTTTGAAATGTCCCGCTAATGCCGAGCAATCCACCCGGTAGCAGACTCTTGTGCCGCACGATAAGCGCATCAACCGCACCGTCGTCTAAAATCAAATCGCCGGACGGATCCGAGAAAAATGCCAGGAACCGCTGCCATGCATGCATCGGATGCGCCATCTGCGGCCGTAAAAAGAGCGTGCCGACATCCTCGCATGCAAAGAAACTCCCGATGCGCCGGAAGTCATGCCCGTCAATAATCGCCATCGAAAGGCCGCTGCTCATGCAGATTGACGCCGCATGCAACTTCGTAATCATCCCGCCAGTCGAGAATTGATTGCCATCCGTCGAACCCGCCATGCCCAGTAGCTGATTATCAACTGCACGCACGACACTCACGCGCTCTCCCAGTTCGCCGTCCGCACTGGTCAGATGAAAGCCATCCACTGTCGTCAGAAGAATTGTCAATTCGGCATTGAGCATTGTCGCGACGTATGCCGCAAGCGTATCGTTGTCGCCAATTCGAATCTGCTCCACCGTCACCGAGTCATTCTCATTGATGATCGGCAGGACATTTTCTTCCAGCAATGCGCGCAGACAATTTGCGACGTGGACATTGCGTTGCCGGTCATGCAAGTCGGCGTTGGTAAGCAGCAGCTGCGCGCAGTGGAATCCGTGTTCTTCGCACGCATCCTCATAGTGGCGAATCAAGTGGCACTGGCCAATTGCCGCCATAGCTTGGCGCTTCGCCATCTCCTTCGGCCGCGTCCGCTTGCCAATCACGCCCATTCCCAGCGGAATTGCGCCGGAAGTGACCAGAATCACCTCGATGCCGCGCTTGCGCAACTGCGCAATCTCGCCGATCAATGCCGCAGTGCGCACTGCAGGTTGCTCGCGCACTAGATTCGACCCGACTTTGAGCACAACACGCTTTACGCCATCCAAGCAGACGCGGCGCTCACCACTGTCACTCAATAAGTAATTCATCTTACAGCTTCGAGAAAATTACTGCCGCATTATGACCGCCAAAGCCCATATTCAACTTCAATACGTGCTTCAGCCCCGGCAATTGCCGTGCAGCATTCGGCATATAATCCAAATCGCATTCCGGATCCGGCGTATTCAGATTCATCGTGCCCGGCGCAGCGCTGTTCAATAACGCTTGCACACATACGACCGACTCAAAACCACCGGCCGCGCCCAGCATGTGCCCCGTCATCGATTTTGTGCTCGAGACCGCCGTGTGGTATGCGTGATCGCCTAACGCCATCTTCAATGCGCGCGTCTCCACCAAATCATTCAAATGCGTCGAAGTGCCATGCGCATTCACATAGCCAATCGCATCGGGCGGCAATTCCGCATGACGCAATGCGACACGAATCGCCGTAGCCGCACCCGACCCGTCTTCACGCGGCGCAGTAATGTGATTTGCATCACCCGTCGCACCATATCCCGAGACAATCGCAAGAATCTTCGCGCCGCGCTTGCGCGCATGCTCCAGCTCTTCCAGCACCAGCACGCCCGCGCCAGACGACGGCACAAAGCCATCGCGCGTCAAATCAAATGGGCGGCTAGCATGCTGCGGTTCGTCATTGCGCGTCGAAAATGCATGCATTGACGCAAATGCCGCTTGGCCCAATGCAGTACGGCCATTTTCCGCACCGCCGGCCAGCATGATATCCGCATCGCCGCGCCGGATAATCCAGCTTGCTTCGCCAATCGAATGCAGCCCGCTGGCACACGCAGAAACAACGCCAAAATTCGGCCCCTGGAAATTGCAGTGTATCGCCAGATAGCCCGCTGCCATATCCGCAATCATCATCGGAATCGTCAATGGCGACACCATCCGCGCGCCCTTCTCCAACAGCCGCTGCGTCTGCGCAGAACTAGTCTGCAATCCGCCAATTCCCGATGAGACTAGTACGCCTGCGCGCTCCGGCACAAAATCCGCGCTGTGGATGTCTATCCCCGACTGCTCCAGCGCTTGACATCCCGCGGCCATCGCATATTGGCAAAACGGGTCCAGCCGCGACTGCTCCTTCGGCTCTAGATAACGCCCGAGCTCCAAACCGGAAATCACGCCGCCAAACTGACAGCGCATCTGCGCATCGACAAACTCCGGAATCGTCTGAATGCCACTGCAATCCCCGGCCAATAAATTCTTCCATGCATCATCGACAGTGTTGCCCACCGGTGACACCACACCCATTCCTGTAACTGCTACTTGGCGTAATTCCATACTCTTGATAACGGCTCGGGGAAAAAATAAAAAAGGCCCACAATCCGATTAAACCGGGCTGCGAGCCTAAACTGAATTCAGCAAAAACAGCTTATGCCTGCTTGTCAGCAAGCTCTTTAGCGATGTACTTGACCGCATCCCCGACTGTGGACATCTCCTGAACGACATCATCCGGAATCTTCAGGCCGAACTTCTCCTCGAACTGCATGATCAGCTCGACAATGTCCAATGAGTCAGCGCTCAAATCCTCGATGAAACGCGCACGCTCGACAACTTGGTCTTCGCGCACGCCGAGTTGCTCGACAATGATGCTCTTGACCTGCTCAAGAATCTCTTCTGAATTCATTTATGACTCCTGTTATTTTGTTTCTGTTTATCTAGAAATGGATTCCTGCCAGCCACAGCGCACGCATAAAACGCGCATCCGATCGTGCCACGGCGGTCACAGCCAACTAACTCGCAACACTCGCAAGACAACGACCTGCTCCACACAGCGTAGCACACTACCCCTTATACAGCTGGCAGTACTTTTGGAAATTTACATAATTTAACCATTTTACGGGAATTTTCAAGAAAACCACCAATCCCCCGCATGCCC
Source organism: Blautia faecis (assembly GCA_963630475.1). Taxonomy (GTDB): domain Bacteria; phylum Verrucomicrobiota; class Lentisphaeria; order Oligosphaerales; family Oligosphaeraceae; genus CAKUJM01. Next base: position 16,164 of record CAVGNO010000006.1, read on the forward strand.
GAACAGCACAATGCATGACAATTTCATTATATTACGTGCATGCCCGCACCGACGGGTCCACACACTATCAAATTCTTATTATGGCACACCAAACCCAGCTTAAAGCAGAATATACACACGGCAGTATCGCGGTGACGATGATCAAAACCGCTTTTGCGATGTTGGCCAGTACTCTGGCAATGTCCGCATATAATATCGCGGACACATTCTTTGTCGGTCAGCTCGGCGGAGAAGCGCCGCTTGCGGCAATGGGATTCACATTCCCGATCGTCATGTTCTTCGGATGCATCTTCGGCGGCTTCGGCGGCGGTTGCATGGCGACTATGGCGCACGCTATCGGCGAAGGCGACCAGAAAGGCGCATGCCGCATCGTCACCAGCGGACTGCTCCTCATCTCAATCCTCTCCATTATCACCGCAATCATCGGCGTCTCATTCGGCGACTATATCTACGGTTGCATGGGCGCGCAGGGCGAAACGCTGGAGCAGCTCAAGGGCTACATGAACATCTGGTTCTACGGCTGCATCACCGCCGGCGTCTCAATGCCCGGCAACCACTTGCTCATCGCCGCCGGCAAGCCGAAAATTGCGTCATTCATGACTTTTGCCGGCATCGCGATCAATGTCGTGCTGGATCCGCTGATGATCTACGGCGGCGAAGGCTGTGTCGATATGCTCCCGGCATCGCTCCCCGCATGGTTCGTCTCCGTATTCGCGCTCTTGATGAAGCCGTTCGCATTCATGCCCGCGATGGGCATTCGCGGCGCTGCGCTTGCGACGATTATCTCGCAATGCTTCTCCGCAGTCGCGCTTGCGTTCATCCTCCGCCATGTCGGATTGCTCACATTCAAACCGATTCCATGGGAAGGCATCCGCAATGCATGGCGCCGCATCACCGCATACGCAATTCCAAATATCCTCGGCATGCTCCTCTTCCCCATCACTAACTACATCACGACTTGGGTGACCGCATATTTCGGCGAAACGATGGTCGCGGCAATCGCAGCAGCAGGGCGCCTCGAAAACCTCGCATTCATCCTCCCGATGGCATTCGGCATCCCCCTGATGTCCGTCATCGCGCAGAATTATGGCGCAGGACTCTACAGCCGCGTGCGCTTCGCATTCAAATTCGCTTCGCTGCTTGCGCTGTGCTTCCTCACGGTCACTGGCCTCATCCTCTTCTTCTTCTCGCCGTATCTCGTCGGAATATTCACTCCGGAGAAGTCGATTCAGACGCTGATGATTCAGTATATGCATATCATCCCATGGGGCTTCGCGCTCATCGAAATCACACGCTTCTGCGGCTTCGCGCTCACCGGCTGCGGCCATCCCCGCATGGACGCGATACTCAAAGCAGTACGTATGCTCGGTATCATGATTCCACTCTCGCTGCTGACACGGTACTTCCAGTGGCAACCCGGAGTCTTCTATACACGACTGGCAACCGATGTCCTCGGCGGAATAATCTGTCTCTTCTTCGCAATCCGGATGCTCCGCGCACTGCCGAAAGAAGACCGCCCGCAGCCAGAGGATAACGCTGAAGCCAGCGCATAAACACAATATTTCATCGATGCAAAATACTCGCACATTTGTTACCGGTCACCGTAATCCTGATATCGATTCAATCGCAGCCGCAATCGTCCTCGCGGAATTGCGCCGCCGTCAAAGCGAAGGCGATGTCGTCGCATTATGCCCTGGCGAACTGCCCGAACGCGCAAAATATCTGCTCAAACGCTTTAACTTGAACGCGCCGCAAATCCGCACCGATGTCTATGTCCGCGTCCGCGATATCATGGAAGACTCGCCTTTGCAGCTGTCTGCCGATATCACGCTATGGGAAGGCTTCGAAGCACTGCGGCAGTCCGGCCTCTCCCGCATTCCCGTCACTGCACAGGACGGATCGTATCTGGGGATGCTCTCGCCGATGGGACTGCTCAAACACCTCCTCGCACTTGATAAGCAGGACGCCGAAGGCGGCTTCACCGGGCGCGAAATCACCAGCTCCATCAAACTCATCGCACAAGTGCTCAATGGCGAATGCCTCACCGAATTCGACGCAGACCGCATCCAGTCATTCGTCGTCTACGTCGCTGCAATGCAAGCCGCCAGCTTCGAAGAACACTTGCCATCCGACCGCAATGGCGACTTGGCGATTATCGTCGGCGACCGCCCGGAAATCCACCTCAAAGCGCTTCATCGCGGCGTGAGACTCCTGCTCGTCACCGGCGCACAGCCCGTCGATGCATTGATTGTCGAAGAAGCCGCACGCCGCAATGTCACCATCATGAAATGCCCATGCGATTCAGCGTCCATCATCCGCCGCCTGCCATTTGCAGTGCCGCTGAACCGCACACGCCTCCGCGGCCAGTCATTCATCCTCTCGCCCAATGACAAATTGCGCGATGTCGGGAAACTGATCTCGCGGCATTACGAGGATGACATCCCCGTAATTGACGCAGACAACCGTCTCGCCGGCGTCGTATACAAGAAGGATGCGGCAAACCAGCCCTTCCAGATGATTCTTGTCGATCACAACGAACTGGAGCAAAGTCTCCCCGGCGTCGAATCCGTCCCGATTATCGAAGTCGTAGACCACCACCGCTTGCGCACAATTCCGACCGACCAGCCGATTCGCTTTACTACCGATGTCGTCGGCAGTACTTGCACGCTCGTCTCCGCAATGTTCCGCAACGCAGGCGAATCAATCACACCCGCGCTGGCGGGAATGCTCCTCGCCGGCATCGTCACCGATACGCTCAACCTCAAATCGCCGACGACATCCGACCGCGATCGGCGCGCCGCCGCATGGCTGGAAAAGATTGCCGGAGTCACTGGCGCCGCGCTCATGGAGGAATTGTCCGCAATCGCATCGCCGCTGGCATCGCGCCCGCCGCTGGAAGTGCTCAATGCCGACCGCAAGAATTATGCTGAATCCGGCATCGCATTCGCGCTCTCGCAAGTCGAAGAAAGTAACCTCGCACTGCTTAGCGAACGCCATAACGAGCTGATCGACGCAATGCGCGAAATCATGGCATCCGAACAGCTCGCGTTCATCGCACTGCTCGTCACCGACCCCGTCCGCGAAAATTCACTGCTGCTCATGCTCGGCGGCGAAAAACTGGCGTCCGCACTGCCATATCGCCAGCAAAGCGACGGCATTTTCGAGCTGCCAGGCGTCCTCTCCCGTAAAAAACAGCTCCTCCCCCAGATCCTCACTGCAATCCGCGAAACCCAGAATTAGCAGTAATAAACATGGATAATAGACTTTTTTTACGGTTGGTCACTTGCCATCCGCAATATATGAATTAGATTATGCCTCGCGACCGAAAAAGTGGGATGGTAGCTCAGTTGGTAGAGCATTGCACTTTTAATGCAGTGGTCACGGGTTCGAGTCCCGTCCATCCCACCAGGTCATACACTTTCCGGCATCACTTTGCCGTATACCATTTTCATATATAATAACATTAATAACAGTTCAGGAGGTTACTCAATATGGGTCAGTGTTGCGAAATCTGCGGCAAACACAAGGCTTTCGGTGGTCATATTACACGCCGCGGTCTGGCCAAGAAAAAGGGTGGTATCGGTATGCACGTGGTGAAAGTCACCAAACGCGAGTTTAAGCCGAACCTGAAAAGCGTCCGTGCTGTGGTCAATGGCGGCGTTCAGCGCTTGACTGTCTGCACCGCATGCCTGCGCGCCGGCAAAGTCGTCAAGGCATAAGCGAGGCATCATCACGATGCCGCTATTCTGATTTATCAGTTCTATAGAAGACGGTCACGTATTATCGTGCCCGTCTTTTTTGCTTAATTTGACATAACGGATTCGCGCAAAACAATAACATGGAGACTTGCAGCACAAATTCACCATCAGTATGGACTCAACGCTTCGGCTTCGATGAAGTCGCAGTTGCGCCATCACTGCTGGCCGCAGATTTTGCCCATCTGGGCGACGAAGTGCAAAATGTCGAAAACGCCGGCGCGAAAATCCTCCATCTCGATATCATGGATGGGCATTTTGTCCCCAATATCTCATACGGCGCAGATATTATTGCCGCAATTCGCAAACAATCATCAATGCTTTTTGATACACACTTGATGATTTCGCATCCGCAGCAATATATTACTGATTTTCGCAAAGTCGGTAGCGACAGCATCACAATCCATGTCGAATGCGAGGACGATGTCGCAAGTGTCCTGACTCAAATCCGCGCAAGCGGCGCGGCCGCCGGACTGTCACTCAAACCAGGCACGCCGGCAGACGCAGTGTTGCCATATCTGCATCTGGTAGACATCATCCTCGTAATGACTGTCGAGCCCGGTTTTGGCGGACAATCCTTCATGGCAGACCAGATGCCGAAAATGGCGGTGCTGCGTGACGCAATCAAAAACAGCGGCATGAGCGTCCATCTCGAAGTCGATGGCGGCGTCGCGCCGAAGACTGCTCCGCAATGCATCGCTAACGGCGCGCAGTTCCTCGTCGCCGGCTCAAGCGTCTTCCGCCATAAAAATGGATACGCAGATGCAATCCGCGCGCTGCTGCCATAGTAAACAATTTCACAACAAATAACCTGAAAAATAGCCACATCACAAGGAAATAACCATGTTCATTTCCCATTTCAACCGTTATTTTGAAAAGCACGCTAAAATCACTTATTTTGTGCTGCTCATCGTCATTATTGCGACATTCGTGATATTTGTCACACCAGGCGATGTCCTCGGCGGCAATGGCCGTCCCCACAGCGATATCGGCTCTATGTTCGGCAAGAAAATCAAAGCCGACGCATTCCAGAAGGAAGTCAGCAAGACTACTCTGTCAATCTGGTTCCAATATCCCCAGCTCTTCGGTCAAAGCCTCACTGCACAAAAGCAGTTGCTCTTCGAGCAGACGCTCATGCGCATGCGCTTGACGCACGATACCAAAGCACGCGGCATCCTCAAGAAGGTCACTGACGAAGATGTCAAGAATTTCTATCGCACATTTCCGCTGATTCTGACTGACGGCAAATTCTCCGGCGAAGCATTCTCCAACATGATGGCGATGTGCACCAACTCCTTCGGTCTCAGTGAAACTGACGTCGATCAAGTCATC
>CAVGNO010000006.1:21260-30431 GCA_963630475.1 Blautia faecis
CATCCGCGAAACTATCGCAATCGAACGCCTTCAGACCGAAATCACCGACGCTGCGACAGTCACTGACAGCGATGTCGATGACGCAATGGCGCAATACACGATCCAGTGCGCGACAATCCGCGCTGATTTGGACGCCGCGCTGCCGAATGAGAGCGAAATCAAGAATTTCTTCGATACGCGCAAAGACGAAATCAAACTGCCCAACAGCAAGAATGCCGATGTCGCATACTTCAATTATGCCGACCTCACCGAACGCTTCAAGAAGGAGCTTGCGCCCAGCGCCGAGCAAGTCAAAGAGTATTTCGACAACAACAGCAAAGTCCTCTACAAAGACAAGGAATTCGCCGCAGTCGAGAAGGAAATCAGCAATATGCTGTTGCAGAACAAGATTCGCGTGAAAGCACGCGAACTGGCGACCGCAATCGCACGCGACTTCAGCAGCGATGTCGCAAATGAAGACATCCAAGCGCGCCGTCAGCGCTTCCTCGCGCAAGCAGCCAAATCCGGCGCAGTCTGCCGGGAAAGCGGCTGGATTTCGCTCGGCAACAAAGTCTCCGGCAAATCCGGCGACCAGATCGCACTCGCACGCGCAATCCGCAGCCTGAATGAAGCCGGCAAAGCTTCCGACATGGTCGTCGGCGCCGATTACACCGCAGTCGCATTCATCAACGAAGTCAAAGAGACCGCGCTGCCTGCCGAACTCAACGGCGATGTCTCCAAATTCATCAGCGACATGATTGTCCGCGAACGCGCTCTTGCATTCTACAACGACAACGTCAAAGTCCCATACGAGCAATTCAGCGCAGTCGTCAAGCCGATTGCGAAGGAAAACAACGGCCGTCAGCCCAACGCAGCCGACCGTCAGCGCATCGCCGAAGCGCAAAGCAAACTCGACATGGAGCTGGTCGGCAAATTCTATATCTCCGAAAACCGCGATTTTGTCCGCGTGCTCTTCCCTGCTGAAGCATACTTGGCGAATGTCGCTATGCCGTCCGATGAGGATCTGCAGAAAGCATACGATGAAAACAAAGCCGAATACCAGCGCGTCGAAGTGCGCCTCGCGACAATCGGCATCGACATCGCTGGGCTCGAAGGCGATGCGCTCAAAGCGAAGCTGGACAAGCTCAATGCCGCAAAGCAAAAGCTTGATGCCGGCGCAGATTTCATGGCTGTCGCAAAAGAATACGCAGAAAACTCGGTCATCGAAGACAAGAATATGAGCGACTTGGCCAATAAGCCGGAAGCACTGAAAAACGCAGTCGCCGGCCTCGAGAAGGGCCAAATCACGCCGATCATCGAAGTCGATGGCCAGCGTCAGATTGTCAAGATGATCGAACGCCGCGATGGCCGCTCCTTGGCCGATGTCCGCGATGATCTGATCAAGAGCATCCGTGACACACAAGCCGCAATGCTCGCACATCAGGATGCGCAGAAACTCTCCGAGGACTTCTCCAATGCGTGGTGGAAAGCCAGCGAAGCAAATGCCGAATTCGACGGTGCAGCCGTCCTCAAGAGCCTCTCTGAAAGCTACAAGCCGGCGCTCTTCGCAAGCTTCGAGCACGTCTCACCCGATCAGCGCGCGCTGCTGGATGGTCATCCGACCGAACTGCTCGCATCGCTCTTCTCCGCATCCGAAGGCGCGCCAGTTATCGAAGCAGTCACATCTGCTAATGGCGACGCATTTGTCGGCTACCTCACCGGCATCACCGAAGAGCGCATCGCTGATCCTGCAGTCGAAGACAACTACTACTCGACGTTGCGCAACGCATATATTGAAAAGACCGCGATGGACAACGCAGAAGCAAAAGCAGAAGCCGAGACCAAGCGCATCGCCGATGCACTCAAGGAAGGCAAGGACTTCGCAACCGCCAGCACCGGTCTAGAGTTCACCGCACTGCCGCCATTCAGCATCTATGATATCATGAGCAACTCCGCAATCGTCAAGAGCATCACTTCAAGCAAGAATGTCCATTTCGACGAAGCATTCGTCACCGAGCTCAAGACGCTCAAGGATGCCGGACAGTTCATGAAGCCGCTTCTCGCGGAGCGCCACCTCTCCTACGGTCAGAACCGCTACAGTCAAGTCGTCATCCCACTGGGCTATCAGCTCTTCTACATCGCGGAACGCAATATCCCGCAGGCATCTGAAGCGGATAAGGAAGCACGCGCGACATTGCGCAACCAGTTGCTCAACATCCGCAAGCAGCAGCTCATGAGCGCATATCTCGAAGACCTCGATGCGCGCGCTCAAACCAAATTGCGCGAAGGCGTCATGCCGTAATCACACATCCATTCAGCGCGTAAATCGTCGGAGAAGATGGTTTACGCGCTGACACATCACAACACAATAAACAGGAGGAACAACGCATTATGAAGAAAAGCGACCCACTTTTTATCGTCATTATCTTGATAATTGTCGGCATAGTCTTCTTCGTATGCATTCCTCCTATGCAGAAACATAACGAGATCAATCAGCAGCTTATCGAAGTCCAAGCCGAACGCGATGCGCTGAAAAAGCAGATCGAGCTGCTCCAGCAGAAAATCGACAAACTCAACCGCGGCGACGCAAGTGCTATCGAAGAAGTCGTACGCGACAAATATGGCTATAGCCGCGAAGGCGAACAAATCTACCAGCTTGATACCGCGCCAAATCCGAAAAACAACGCGAATTCCGACGCAGAAAAATGAGCGCGACGCATCACTTGACAACTCCGCTCGGCGAGGACGCAGTCCGCGCACTCAATTGCGGTGATCTCGTATTCATCTCCGGTAGAATAATCACGGCACGCGATGCCGCGCATAAATATCTTGCTTCTCCTGACGCCAAACTGCCCGCTCAACTGCAGCTCAATGGCATGGCGCTCTATCACTGCGGCCCTGTCATCATCGGCTCAAATGACGCCGGATGGCAAGTAACTGCAGCCGGTCCTACGACGTCCGCGCGCGAAGAGACATACGAAGCCGCAGTAATTGAAAAATACCGCATCCGCGCAATTATCGGCAAAGGCGGCATGGGCGCACACACACTTGATGCATGCCGAAAATGCGGTTGCGTATACCTCTCCGCAGTCGGCGGCGCAGCGCAAGTCCTCGCAAATGCAGTCACAAAAGTCGCCGGAGTATATTTCCGCGAAGAATTCGGTTCGCCCGAAGCGATGTGGCTCCTCGATGTCATCGACTTCCCTGCAATCGTCACAATGGACAGCCACGGCAACGACCTGCATGCGGCAATACGCAGCAAATCTAATCCCGCGCAAATTCACTCCTGATTCCGTCACATAACACACAAATATCTATATACAAACACAATGCAAGCAGCATTCATGGCACAACGCTTCCAGGTCAATGGGCGCCTGGTATCTGTAGAAGCAACCGGTCACGGCAATATCAACGAGACATACTTGGCTATCTTCCGTACCGTATTTTCCGAAGAACGCGTAATTCTGCAGCGCATCAGCCGAAATGTCTTCAAAGACCCGGAAGCAGTGATGTCAAATATGCGCTATGTCACCGACTTCGTCCACCGTCATCTCGAAAAAGAGCAGGACAGCGCCGACCGTATCTGGCAGTTGCCGCGCGTCATCCCAACTAAAGACGGCCGTGATTTTGCAATCGACGGCGAAGGCAATTACTGGCGCGCAATCACTGTCATCGCATCCGCAACCGCATACGACGCTATCCAAAGCCCCGAACACGCATTCGAAATCGGCGCAGTCCTCGGACAATTCCACCGAATCTTCTCGAAAATGCCGATCGACAACCTCGTCGATACACTGCCGGGCTTCCATATCACTCCGGGATACCTCAAGCAACTCGATGACGCACTCGCGACCGAAGAGGGCAAACAACGCCTCAAGTCCTCGGTCGTCGCCGAAAATGCGCTCAAATTCATTGACGCGCGCCGCGATTTCATCAGTGTCCTCGAAGACGCAAAAGAGCGCGGCGAACTGCACTTGCAGCCCATTCACGGCGACCCCAAGACATCGAATGTCATGATCGATGACGCAACCGGCAAAGGCACAAGCCTCATCGACTTGGATACCGTCAAGCCCGGACTCGTCCAATATGATATCGGCGACTGCCTGCGCTCATGCTGCAACCCCGCAGGCGAGGAGACAAACGAATTGTCCAGCGTCATCTTCGATTCCGACCTCTGCACCGCAGTGCTGCGCGGATATAAAGCGCACGCAGGACACTTCCTCACTGACGCTGACCGCGCGCACCTCTATGACGCAGTCCGACTCATCACACTCGAACTGGCAATCCGCTTCTTCGCAGACTATATCGCTGGCGATGTCTATTTCCGCGTCACACGGCAGGGGCAGAACCTCCACCGCGCACGCGTCCAGATCAAACTCTGCCAATCCATCGAATCACGCGAATCACAAATCCGGCGCCTCGCGGAAGAAATGTAACCGGAATACACAGGGGGGAGGGGACAAATAAAATATGCGGGAATGTCTTGCGGTCGAATGCCCTGAAAACGAATTCAATGATGTCTGCGCGCCACTGCGTAATATTATCACGCATGTCGCGCAGAAATATCATGCGCTCTTTCCCGACGAAACGCCATTGCGCATAACATCCGGCAAACGCACACTGCGGCAGCAAGCCGAAATTATGGCGCAGATGACGCCGCAACAACTGGCCGCACTCTATTCAACCGGCGGCCGCCCGCAGTATATCGACGCAATACTAGCGCTCAAGGAATACAACGCAGACAGCGTCTATCACGCACTGCTCAACCGCACCGAAGGATATGTCTCCCGCCACCTCACCGGAAACGCAGTCGATATCGGACTCAGTACCGTAAATCACCCGGACGAGTTGCGACAGCTCCTCATTGACGCCGGCGCACGCGTCCTCGATGAATCATCGCACGGCCTCCCCTGTCTCCACGTCGCATTTGTAGAATAATACATCCCATTTCCTCTATGAAACTACTGCACATCGGCGATATCCATCTCGGCAGCAAATTCCATGACCAAAGCAGAGTTCCGGAATTCCGCAAAGCATTCCAGTTCATTGCCGATTTAGTAAAGCAGGAATGCGTGGAATGCGTACTCATCGCAGGCGATGTCTTCGACACCGGTGCGCCTTCCAGTGAATCCCAAGGATTATATTTCACATTCCTGCACGACATATATAAAGCAGGATGCAGACAGCTGATAATTATCGCCGGCAACCACGACAGCCCTGCGCAACTCAATGCGCCAAAAGATCTCCTGCAAGTCATGGGCATCAAGATTATCGCGCAAGCCGCGCCGGATGCACTTGAGCGCGAAGTCATCCCACTGGGTCCCGCAGATTCGCCGGAAGCATTCGTCTGCGCAGTGCCATATCTGCGCTTGTGCGATGTCCGCAACACAATATATCAGGAGGGCGAAAGCGGCGAAAGCCGCACGCACGCATTCCGCCGCGGCATCCAGGAACACTACCGCAAAGTATACGAGCTTGCCGCGTCATTGCGTCAATCTCCGGACATCCCCATCATCGGCATGGGGCACATCTATCTGCAGGGCTGCACGCTGGATGCGTCGGAAAAGACACCAGAGCTCATCGGCAATATCGAAGGCGTCGAAGCAGATCAACTGCCGCAAGAATTCGCATACATGGCGCTGGGCCATATCCACCGTCCGCAATGCATCAGTGGAAAAGCGAACTGGCGTTATGCCGGCTCGCTCCTCCCCATGACATTCCGCGAAAGTGCGGAATACGAATCGCAAGTCATTCTGCTTGACACTCATGCACTCGACGCACCGCGCGTAATTCCCCTACCCCGCGACTGTTTTCACAAGATGCTCTGTCTGCGCGGCACTCCAGAAGAAATCCAGTCCCGCTTGCAATCGCTCCGCACTGAGCTCAACGATGAAGAAATCTGGCTGAAAGCCGTATGCACACAAAAGCCTGAACAAAGCGGCTGGAGCATCCTGCTTCAGCAAGAAATGCAGAGCAGCAATCTCAAGCTTCTGGAAACACAGATACAGGAGCCCGAAATACATTGCGCAAATCCTGCCACCGAAGAGCCGTGCGTATCACTTTCGGAACTGACGCCCGAACAGCTCTTTCTGCGCTATCTGAAACAGGAATTCCCGGATATGCCGGATGATGCGCTTCAGGAGTACCGCGCGCTCTTCATGGAGTCATTAACACGCGTCGAAGATCCGTCGCAACAGCAGGAAAACACCGCAGAGAAACGCACGGGATGCATGCAGTTCAAACGGCTACTCATTAAAAATGTAAATTCGCTCTATGGCACACATACTATCAATTTTGAAGACCCGGCATTCCGCAATGGCATCTTCCTCATCAGCGGCAATACCGGATCGGGTAAAACCAGCATCCTCGACGCAATCTGCCTCGCGCTCTATGGCGCAACACCGCGCGTCCCCAAAATCACCAATACAGAAAACGAAGTCTTCAGCACAAACAATAAAGAGCGCGAACTCCTCGCCGAACTGACATTCTCGATCGGCGACAAAGAATACTGCGCATCCTTCCGCCATGCAAAGAAAATCCGCGCAAACTCCTTGAAGCCATTCGAACACAGACTCGTCGAAAATGGCCAGGAACTCCCGCTCAAACGCGAAGAGACCCGCAGGAAAATCCAAGAACTGCTCGGGATGGACCTCAATGAATTCACGCGCTGCGTACTGCTTGCACAAGGAAGCTTCGATGCATTCCTCAAATCTGATGCAAAATCACGCGTCGAGATGCTCAAGAAAATCACCGGCACCGAACGCTATAGCAAAATCGGCAAACAAATCAATGACGATTTTCGCACGCTTGAAACGCAGATGGATGCGCTCAATGCGCGCCTCAAAGAGTGCAATCCCCTCTCCGATGACGCAATCGCACAGCTGCAAGAGCAACAGACACACATCAACGCAAAACTCAAACGAGTCAGTGACGCGCGCGCCACTGTCGAGACACAGCGCCAGCGTTTTCAAAACTATGACAACGAAGTGTCAGCACTCACCAAAGCGCAGACAGCCTACGAGAATGCGCACAGCGCGTGGTCGGACGCAGCGCCGCAATGCAAACGCCGTGAGGATGCCAGACGCGCTCAACGATGCCAGGACGACTACGACCGCTGGCATAATCAACAGCACGACATCGAGCAGCACGCCGCAGATCTGAAAGCGCAGGAAGCGAAGATTGCAAAGCTGAATGAATCGCTCCCGATCGCACAGGACGCCGTCGCGCTAGCTCAAAAAGCGCTCGATGCATTCCAGATCGAACAACGGGAAAAACAAGCGCTCTATCAAGAAATCAAATTGCTGGACAACGACATATCCAAGGAAGAGTCCGCGCTGACAAACGCAGAATCTGCCGAAAAAGACCATCGTAAACAGATCGATGAGCGAAAGCAGGAGTTCGCAAAAAAGCAAAGCGCGTGGAATAATAAATACCGCCAAGCCGAAGACGCGCGCATATATCTCGAAGCGCATCCGAATGATGCCACACTTGCGACTCGTCAGCCATCCTGGGAAAGCCAACGCCAGATCATCGTTGAGCTGGAGAAAGCTATCGCAAGCCAAACCGATGACTTGAATACAGAAGAGAGCGAACTCAATAAAAACACTGCGGCTCAAGAGAAACAGCGTAAACAGATCTCAATTCAGGAGAATGAGCTTACCGCACTGCAGCAATCGCTGAAAGAATACAATGCGGAATACGAGAAACTACTGGATGGCCGCACAAAAGAAGAATTGCAAAATGCCAAAGCCGCAGCAGGAAAACTCGAGGACTTCTTTAACACCGGCGCAAAACGCGAGGATTTCCTGACGCCAGAGACACCCTGCCCACTCTGCGGCTCCACTTCGCATCCATACTGCGAAAGCACCGCTTCACCTCAAACGGATTTCATCAACAGCGTCTATCATGAACTGGACCGCAAACTCAAGGAACTCGCAAAGCTCGACAAAGCTATCAATAATTGTGAAGTCGAACTGGCGGAAAACACGGCCAAGCTGAAAAGTTCGCAGGATAAACTGCAAACGCTGACCCAGCAGCACGACACACTCACTGCACGCATCAATCAAATCCACACCGCTCTACAAAACAAGCAGTCCGCAGTCGCACAAAAAGTGACTGCGCTGACCGATGAACTGCGCGCAGCACTGCAAGTCGAATGGACTGACCACACCACACTGCCGCAGCAATTGATGCAGCGCATTCAGCAATTTCAGAAAGCACAGAAAACTATCGATTCGCTTACTGCTGCACAACAGCAATTTCAGAAGGACGAATCCGCATATAACGCGATAGCACAGGAGCAGCAAAAACATCTCGAAGCACTGCAACGGCAGACTGCACAATGCCGCGACAAGCTGGCCGCTAGCCGGCAAAGCCGTCACGACAAACTCGGCACTCAAGATGTCGCACACCTCGAGGCACAGCTCAAAAAAGCGGAAACGCAAAAACTGCGTGCTCTCACTGATGCAAAATTGCAACTCAAGGAAAAGCAGACGCAAAAGCACACTGCAGAGCAGACGCGCGATGCGTTGCGCGAATACATCGCCAATGAGACGCCCATTCTCGATGCGCTGCGCACTGCATTGCAGGAGCGCATGACCGCCAATGGTTTCGACGCCGATGATGCATTCCTCAATGCACGCATGCTCCCGGAAGAATTCCAATCACTGGACAGCGCGCTCAACCAAAACGAAAACGCGCTCTCCCAAGCCAAAGCAGCGCTCGATCAGCAGCAAACACGCGTGAATGAAGCCGCGCAAGTACTGCCAAAGGATACCACCGAAGATGCATTAGCGCAACAAGTAGAACAACTGCAGAATGAACAGTCAGCTCTGCAGGCATCGCTGGCCGAAAGCACCGCTCAAATCAACAATGCAAAGAGCACACGCGAAAAACAGCAGCAGACTCTCGATGCACGCGCACAACTCATGCCATATTACGAGAAACGCAAATTTCTCGACGACCATTTCGGCACATCGGACAACCGTGACTACTTCGGCAAAATTGCGCAGGAGTATACATTCCAGGAACTCCTCCATTACGCCAACCTCAAACGCCCCGCTTCACTGCGACGCCACTACGACTTGATCATGAATCCATCGCCGGATGGCAAAGACTCCCTCGAACTGTGGGTCATCGACCACTGCAAGGAAGATGTCGCACGCAGCGCAAATAACCTCTCAGGCGGAGAAC
>CAVGNO010000007.1:0-4010 GCA_963630475.1 Blautia faecis
GCAAAGCAGTGGATCACGAAGTCGAGGGATCGCATGCAATCATCGGCGCAGAGTTATTGCGTCGCGCCGGCGAATCGCCAGAAATTGTTAATGCTGTCGCCGCACACCATGATGAATGCGAAAAGAATACGCTGTTGGCGGAGCTGGTGCAAATATGCGATGCGCTCTCTGCCGGCCGCCCCGGCGCGCGCAGCGAGACAACCGAATTCTATCTCAAACGCCTCGAAGACCTCGAAAAAATCGGTAACTCCTTCGATGGCGTGGAATGCTGCTATGCGATTCAGGCCGGACGCGAATTGCGCGTCGTCGTCGCGCCCGATCATGTCTCTGAAGAACGCGCACAAGTGATGGCACACGATATTGCCGAGCGCATCGAACGCGAAATGCGCTATCCCGGCCAGATCCGCGTCTCGATTATCCGCGAAACGCGCGCTGTCGAATACGCAAAATAACTGCTGTTGCGGCGCGAATCACGCCGCGAATTGCATACGAATATCCAAAAGCTTGCGCATTTGGCACAGAACAAGTGGCATACGCGGAAAGACCGCGCTATTCGTATGCATGATTTGTAGTTTTTACACACAAAAAAAACAGCGGAGAAGCCGAAGCTCATCCGCTGTGCTGAAGATATTGGTGCTCGGGGCGGGAGTTGAACCCGCACGGGTGTTACCCCATTAGGCCCTCAACCTAACGCGTCTGCCAATTCCGCCACCCGAGCATACAGACTATTTAGTTTTGTAACGACGCTTACTATAACGACAGTGCTGAGGATTGCAAATTTCCTTGGCTAAAAAAGCCAACTTTTTTTTTCACGCGGCTGTCAATTTTGCGGTGCGATGCTGGTTGCATTGCTTGCCGCAGGGAAATCTCCTGATTGCACTTCCTGCACATAATTGCGAATGGCCGTGATTGCGGCATCGTTGAAATTCGCATAGCGCTTCGCATGCTTAGGCAAAAATCCGTCGCCGCCCAAACCGAGGATGTCGGCTAACACTTGTACTTGGCCGCTGCAGCCCGCTCCTGCGCCAATGCCAATCGTCGGCGCATTGATAGACGCGGTTATCTCGGCTGCGACTTCCTGCGGAATGCATTCGAGTACTAGTGCGCAGACGCCTGCTTCATCCAATGCTTTGGCATCCGCTTTCAATGACGCGATTTCCGCTTCCTGTTTGCCATGCACACGATAGCCGCCTTCGCGTAAAACCGACTGCGGAAGCAGGCCGATATGGCCGACAACTGGGATGCCGACTTCGACCATGCGGCGAATCACCGGCAGCATTGTGACACCGCCCTCGAGTTTGACTGCATCACAGCCGCACTCCTTGAGGTATCGTCCCGCATTTGCGACTGCATTATCGACGCCGACCTGGTAGCTCATAAATGGCATGTCGCCGACTAGGAAGCATTCGCTGCTACCGCGCCGCACTGCTGTCGTATGGAAAAGCGACTCTTCCAGTGTCAATGGAATCGTATTGTTGTATCCCAATACGGTATTTGCCATTGAGTCGCCGACGAGAATCATGTGGCAGCCGGCTTCTTGAGCCCAGCGGCCGGTTACAGCGTCGTATGCAGTGAGCATGACGATCTTTTCGCCCTTGGCTTTGAGCGAACGCAGTGTCTTTACGGTGATTTTCATGATGCGCTAAAGCCTCCTGCCGACTTGCTCCTAGTAGTCGTCATCCTCATCATTATTGAGGTTGTTTTCGCGAGTAATTTCCTCGATGCTCTTTTGCTCCTCGATTGCAGCGCGCAGTGTCTCCAGCGCTTGATTCTGGATTTGGCGCACGCGTTCGCGCGTGCGGCCGATGGAACGCGAGACTTCCTCGAGAGTTTTCGGCTTCTCGCCATCCAAGCCAAAGCGCAATTTGAGGATGACGCGTTCGCGCTCGGGCAGCTGCTTGACTAGCTTGTTCATCGTGTTGAGCGTCTCGTCATCACGCGCAATGTCGTCCGGCGCAATGGATTTCTCGTCGGCGATAATGTCCTTGAATTCGCCTTCCGCGCCATTTTGAATTGGGTCAAAGAGCGAGATTGTGCTGGTCTTCCCCTGGCGCAGTCCGGTGACTGTGCGCTCGGTCAGATTCACTTCAGTCGCAATCTCTTTGTCCGTGGGCTCGCGGCCCAGCTGTTGAGTCAATTTGTTCTTTGCATTTTGAATCTTGCCAATTTTGCTAGCGGACTGCACCGGAATGCGGATTGTGCGCGCTTGATTGGCCAGTGCTCTGCGCATCGACTGCTTAATCCACCACGCAGCATAGCTGGAGAGCTTCGCGCCTTTGGTCGGATCAAATTTTTCGACCGCGCGCATAAGGCCGATATTGCCTTCGCTGATCAAATCCAGCAATGGCAAGCCCAAGCCCTTGAAATCGTGCGCTATCTTGACGACCAAGCGCAAGTTGCTGCGAATCAGTGTCTCGCGCGCTTCGTTGTCCCCCTGGGCAATGCGCTTTGCCAAAACCGCTTCTTCTGCCGTAGTTACCAGCTTGTATTGTCCGATACTCTGCATATATTGCTTCATCGTATCGTTGTCTGAAAGCATAATGTCTATCCCTCCAATGTTTCTGGGAAATAAAACCGCGTTAATTTTATCGATCGCACGCTGCACGCGGAATGAAAAAAAGAATCGTTGTTGCAACTATGTAACGAATCAAAATGCGATTTTATTGACAATTCATAGCAAAAAAGTTGTTTTTCTTTGATTTTATGTAGAATCGCTGCTGTGAAAATGCGGTTTGCAGATTACCGATGAGGATTTATAGTAAGCCGCTAATCGAAACATCAATCAAAAATTCACAAAATCACATATATTTAGACAAGGAGAACAACCACCATGTCAATTCATCCCAGTCTGAAGACGAAGGGTGCTGTCAGCGAGAAGCGCAACGTCCTGAAGCGTCATGAGCGTGTAGACAAGCTGAAGAAGGAAGGCCGTTTCAAGGATGGCGACAGCGCTTGGGGCTTGCCCAAGACCAAAGCCGAAGGCTGATCATAAAAGCAGCATCGGTCTTCTGTAATTCGCTTAATTCAACTGAATCCATTCGCCTGTTGTGCGCTCTGATGAAGAGTTGCACTGCGGGAGCGAGGCTTGCGAGGGTCGGGATTATTGGGATTCAGAGAACCGCATTCACTGCTTCAACTGTAGTGCAATGCGGTTTTTTATTTCAGGAAGGTGATAAATATGTGGGACTATTCTGACAAAGTCCAGGATCATTTCAAGAATCCGCGTAATATTGGCGTCATCGAGGATGCTGATGGCATTGGCGAAGTCGGCAACATCATCTGCGGCGATGCGATGAAGCTGTCAATCAAGCTGACTCCGGATCACAAGCGCATTGCAGACGCAAAATTCCAGACATTCGGATGCGCATCTGCAATTGCATCCGCGTCAGCATTGACCGAAATGCTTATCGGCAAAGATTTGACGGAAGCGGCAAAGCTGACAAATCAGGATATCGCGGATTATCTGGGCACATTGCCGGAAGCGAAGATGCATTGTTCAGTGATGGGCATGGAAGCATTCCAAGCGGCATTGCAGGATATGCACAAGAAGCATCCCGATTATGACTTGCCCGGCATCACTGACGCTGAAGGCGAAGACCGTGTCGTCTGCCAATGCTTCAATGTCACCGAAAAGAAGATTCGCGAAGTCGTTGCGTTGAATCATTTGACGACAGTCGAGCAAGTGACATTCTATACCAAAGCGGGCGGCGGCTGCGGCGGCTGCAAGGATGAGATTCAGAAGATTCTCGACGATATGGCCGGCAAGTATGCTGCGGAAGCTGACGATGCGGCGACTGCATCACCGCGTGCCGAGACAGTAAAGGAAAATGCCGGACCGCTCACGCCATTCCAGAAGATGCGCCTCATCCAGAGCACGTTCGATGAAGTCATTCGCCCCGGCTTGCAAGCCGATGGCGGTGATGCCGAATTGGTCGATGTCGACGGCGATAATGTCGTGATACGCTTGAAGGGGCATTGTGCGGGCTGTGCACTTTCGCAGAAGACAATCG
>CAVGNO010000007.1:4030-5903 GCA_963630475.1 Blautia faecis
ACTGCGAAGTTGCAGGAGCGTATTTCTCCGGCAATCACGGTGACGGAAGTAAAATAACGCATCATAGTGCGCGGGATTTGATAGATTATTACGAGTCTATGCAGCAGGATTTATCAGGGAAGAAGGCCGTTGTATTAGGTGCAGGCGTAAGTGGTTGTGCAGCAGCACGATTGGCGCATGCGCTCGGCGCATCTCCTGTTATCCTGCTGGATGAAGCGCAAGCGGAAAAATTTGGCGATTTGCCACAGCAGTTAGCCAGTGATGGCATCACGATGCTATGCGGTGAAGCAGCGCAGCAGTTTGATGATGCGTGCGATATTGCCATAATCAGTCCGGGAATCCCTAATGATTGCGCGATGGCAGCGCGGATTCGTGCAAAAGCCAGTGCATTCAAAGGCGAACTGGAGTTCGCGTTCCGTTACTGCCCATGGCCTGTCTATGCAGTAACCGGCACTAATGGCAAGACGACGACGGTTGAGCTTTTTACTGCGTGTCTGCGTGCGGTCGGACGGAAAGTGATGGCATGCGGCAATATCGGCACACCGCTGTCGCAAGTCATTCTGGAAAAGCCGGCGCTGGATTGTCTTGTCGCCGAAGTCAGTAGCTTCCAGTTGGAAAATGCGGCGGATTTTCATCCGATGGCCGCAATACTGCTGAATGTGACGCCGGATCACCTCAACCGCCATGGGACAATTGATGCATATCGCGCACTCAAGATGAGTCTCCTGGAGCGCTTGGCCTATTGCGGTCATGCAGTATGCAATGCGCAGCTGGATGGCGAAGTGAAGTATCCGCAGGGCGTAAGCCGCGCGCGTCTCTGGAATCAGGGCGAATACAACGCTAATGCGAAAAACGATGGTGTGCGCGACTATGTGATCAATGCACAAGGCATTGCCGAAATCGAAGCGGATGGGACGGAGACACTGCTGGTCAAACGATCGTCACTGCAATTGCGCGGCAATCATAACCTCCAGAATATCGCGGCAGTGATTGCGGCAATGAGCGCATTAGGATACTCTTTGGCGGATTATCGCATGGCGCTGGAAGGCTTTCACAGCGGCGCGCATCGCATCCAGACTGTCGTGAATATCGCTAGCGTGAGCTATGTCGATGACTCAAAAGCGACTGATGTGGATGCGTTGATTCAAGCGTTGCGTACAATCGGGCCTTCAGCAGGGAAAAACATCATTCTTATTGCGGGCGGATTGGACAAAGGATGCTCGCTTTCGGAGGTCAAATCCGAGTTGAGAATGTATGTTAAAAGCGTTTACTTGATTGGTCAATGCAGAGAACGGCTTGCGCAGCAATGGCAGGAGATTGTCGATTGCACGCTTTGTGAGTCTATTGAGGATGCGGTCGAGCAGTCTGCGCAGACGGCAACAGCAGGCGATGTCGTATTGCTGTCCCCGGGATGTGCAAGCATGGATCAATTCAAGGATTATGCCGAGCGCGGCGATCGCTTCCGATTGGCAGCCGAACGTCTTGCCGCAGCTGCGGATAAGTAGATGCGCGCAGCGTATATCACATTGAATTTGATGACACTACAACTGAAACAAGATTTCTAGCAATGAAAAGCACTGATTGGATTAAACTGGGTGGTTGCGTTGCATTTGCAGCGCTGTTATTTACCGGATGCACTAGCAAGCCGAAAGCGCAAGAGAGCTACACTGGCATCTTGAGCTCGCGCGGAATGCTCCCCCCTGCGACTGTCGGCGGCGCACCGCATTATAAGCCCGCGACCGTTGCAAAGAGCGCACCCGCAGTTGTAGCGCCGAAGGAAGCGGAAGACGAATTTGCGCTGCTTCCGGAAGTCGATAACGCGGCGCCGAAGAGTGACGCGCCAGTCGTCGAGCCGCAACCCGAAATTGCGCCG
>CAVGNO010000007.1:5913-10422 GCA_963630475.1 Blautia faecis
GCCGGAAGTAAAAGCGGCAGTAAAAACGGAAACAAATAAGAATTTGCCGGCGGCACCGGTTGATGGCCGTAAAGTCCCGGATTTTGGCGGCAAGAGCGGCAAAGCCAGTGCAGCAGCGGCATCGACGGGCACTGCCGTGTATGTCGTCAAACGCGGCGATATCTTCTCACGCATCGCTCACAACCACGGCCTCAAGAATGCCGAGCTGCTTGCGATGAATCCGTCGGTCAAAGACCCTTCAAAAATCATTGTCGGACAGAAGCTCAATGTGCCGGGCAATGGCGCTGAAGCAGTGCGCGCAAATGCAAGCACGGCGAGCGCTTCGAAGAGTAGCGCGAGCGTCGCGCGCGAATCCTTGCCGGCCGATGGCGTCTATACTGTCGTCGCAAATGATTCGCTGTGGACGATTGCGAAGCGTTTTGGCGTAAAGCGCGATGAAATCAAGAGCTGGAACAACCTCTCCAGTGACAAATTGCGCGTCGGCCAGAAGCTTAAGCTGCGTGCGGACGCCAATGTCCCCGCATCTGCCGGCAAGAGCGCTGCGCCTGTAAAAGCCGCACCGGTTGCACCGGAAGCCAAGCCCGTCGAAGCCGCTCCAGCGCCCGCTCCAGTTGTCGAGAATCCTCCCGTCGATGGACCGGTCGTGACGCCGGCGGCGCAGCAGAGCACTGCGCAGGATTTCACCAGCGACTGGGGTATCAATGATGAAAATGATACGCTCGAGAATATCGCAAGCCAGATGGGCTGCTCAGTGGATGACTTGTTGCGGCTCAATCCCAATATCAAATCGGATGCCGACCTCAAGATTGGCACGACCATCAAAGTGCCGTTGCGCGTTGTCGAGTAATCGCCACTTGGGGAATGACTGGTTAAAATGGCGACTCGCATCAATCAGGAACAACGTAACGCGCTGATACTGGAGCGCGCTCGGCGGCTTTTCAGTGAGCTGGGCTACCCCGAAGTGTCGTTGAAGCTGGTTGCGAGTCGCTGCGGCCTCAGCCGCACTGTCATCTATCGCCATTATAAGAGCAAACGCGAGCTCTTCGACAGTGTGATTACGGGCATTGCGGCTGAACTGGGCGTGAAATTCCGCAAGGAAGTTCAGTTGCATCCGGAGCTGTCGTGCGCAGAAAAAATCCGCATGGTGATGCTCGATGTGCTTGATGTGATGGCTAATAATATCGGGTTGCTGGATGCAATCACGGAGTATCTGATTGACCAGCGGCGCCAGGGGGAAAGCGTCAGCCGCCGCGTACGCCGTCATACACTCGCGTTGCGGCGCACACTCGTTGATCTAGTGCGCGAAGGCGTCGAAAAAGGCGAATTCCGTGATGTCCAGTGCAACCTAGTCGGCGAAATCTTTTTCGGGCAACTCGAGTCGGTTGCATTGCAGCTTGCAGTGACGCAGACTGCGAATATCGAGACAATCAAGAGTACAATCGCAATGTCGCTCTATTGTCTGGAAAAAAATCCGGAGTGAATTTGCAAAAATTGCAATCCGGTGTTTATATTATGCACGTATGCGAAACATAGACAAACAATTTAATACTCTGTATTGGTGGTGGCGTCTGAATTGATGCCGCCTGATTGTTTGTGTAGTTAAAAAATGACAATTTTCAGCAAGGCGGCAGGACTTTGAAAGAGTTCGGCCGCCTTGCTGTTTTTACCAACCACCAGGTCAAGCGATAACAACGCAAAAGCCTGGTGGTTTTTTGTTTGCTCCCACACACTAGTCCGTTAAAAGCCAAAATAAGGAAAAAATAAGATGAATACTTCAGTTGTCAATTCTGACATCCCCTACAAGATCTACTTGAGCGAAGCGGAGATGCCGCAAGCGTGGTACAATGTCCGCGCGGACATGACCAAGAAGCCGGCGCCGCTGCTGAATCCCGCGACGCGTCAGCCGGTGACGATCGATGAGCTCAGCCATGTCTTCTGCCGCGAGCTGGCTGCACAGGAGCTGGATGACACGACTGCGTATATCGAGATTCCGCAGGAAATCCGCGATTTCTATCGCATGTATCGCCCATCCCCGCTTGTGCGCGCATACTGCCTCGAACAAGCGCTCGGGACGCCCGCGCATATCTACTATAAATTCGAGGGCAATAACACGTCGGGAAGCCATAAGCTGAATTCTGCAATCGCGCAAGCTTACTATGCGAAGAAGGAGGGACTTGAGGCAGTCACTACCGAGACCGGCGCCGGACAGTGGGGCACCGCACTCTCAATGGCATGCTCATATTTCAAGCTGAAATGCCATGTCTACATGGTGAAATGCTCATACGAGCAAAAGCCGCATCGCCGCGAAGTAATGCGCGTCTATGGCGCTGAAGTCACGCCGTCGCCATCTAATACAACCGAAGTCGGCCGCCAAATCCTCGCCGCGCATCCGAATACCAACGGCAGCTTGGGATGCGCAATCTCCGAAGCAGTCGAAATGGCAGTCAAGACGCCAAAATGCCGCTACACATTGGGGTCCGTGCTGGCACAAGTGCTGCTGCATCAAAGCGTCATCGGCCTGGAGACAAAAGCCGCGCTCGATAAGTACGGCGTCAAAGCCGATATCATCATCGGTTGCGCAGGCGGCGGCTCTAACCTCGGTGGCCTTATCTCGCCATTCGTCGGTCAAATGCTGCGCGGTGAAGCAGACTACCAGATTATCGCAGTCGAGCCCGCGTCCTGCCCAAGCTTGACACGCGGTAAATACGCATACGACTTCTGCGATACCGGCCGCGTCTGCCCGCTTGCTAAGATGTATACGCTCGGATGCGACTTCATCCCGTCACCTAGCCATGCAGGCGGATTGCGCTATCACGGCATGAGCTCAATCGTCTCCGAACTCTATGACCAGAAGCTCATCACCGCACGTTCCGTCGTCCAAAATGACGTCTTCGCCGCAGCAGAACAATTCGCACGCGTCGAAGGAATCCTCCCCGCGCCCGAGAGCTCACACGCGATCAAAGTCGCAATCGACGAAGCGTTGAAGTGCAAGGGAAGCGGCGAAGCGAAGAATATCGTCTTCGGCCTCACCGGTACCGGATACTTCGATATGTATGCGTACCAGCGCTTCAATGACGGCGAAATGACTGATACCATTCCGACCGATGAACAACTCGCGGAAGCATTGGCTAAACTGCCGTAAGCTCTCCGTAAAATAAGCTCGCACCGCCGTCCGTTTCTCTGCGCAGAAGCGGACGGCGTTTTTTTTGTATAATATTTGCTTGAAACAAATGTTTAATTTTTTGCGAGTTTCGGGGTGAAAATTGCGGAAAAAGGTTTATTTTATGTGTTTGCCGGACTGATTTACACTTCCGGTGGTTTGGCAGCCTTTAGAAAATCTGCCCGTTTTAATTTTGTGTATCTGATTGAAATACTATGCGTATTTGTACGATAACTCCGGGCAAAATCATGCCTGTATTGACGCTGTTGTTTATACTTTTGACTGGTCTGCATTCCGAAGTCTTTGCACAGCAGGGCCGGCCGGCTCCGAAGGTATCGGTAACAACAGTCTCCGAGACTGATCTAGTTGAGCATCGGCGCTATACCGGCATGCTTCAATCGCCATCGCAAGTCGCGCTGGTTGCGCGTGTCTCCGGCGAGTTGCTCGAGGTCGGTTTTGAGGATGGCGATATTGTGAAGGCGGGACAAGTGCTGTATCGCCTTGACGATGTGCGTTACGATGCATCCGTTAAAGCCGCGGAAGCTTCCATTGAGCGTTGCAAAGCCAGTTTGCAGTATGCCGAGAGCAACTACAAGCGTGTCAAGAATCTGTACGAGAAGAATGTCAGTACGCTCGATGCGTTTGAAGCGGCCGCGATGACGCTGGGCACGGATCGCGCAAGCCTGCATTCCGCAGAAGCGTCTTTGATCACGGCAAAGGATGACCTCAAGAATACGCGTGTCGTAGCACCGATTGACGGCAAGATCAGCGTCACGCGCTATACGGTTGGTAACTACTTGACTCCGTCGAGTGGCACGCTTGCGACAATTGTCAGCCTCAATCCGTTGCGTCTGTCATTTGCGCTTTCCAACCGCGATTACCTTGATCTCTTTGGCGGATCGGAAGAAAATTTCAGCAAGACTGCGGAAATCCACGTCCGTCTGGCCAATGGCGAGATTTATGAGAAAGCCGGCACATTCGAATTCCGTGATAACGAAGTCAATCGCACGACTGATACGATTCCATTCTATATCAGCATTCCGAATGACGAATATAAGCTGATGCCGGGCAGCGCAGTCACCGTGTTGCTGACAAAAAAAGACAGCGGGAAGATTGCGACGATTCCGCAGACTGCAGTTGTCACCGACAGCCGCTCCAATTTCGTCTATGTCCTGGGCGACGACAATGTCCCGGTGCGGCGTGACATCGTCTTGGGCGCATCCGATGGCAAGATCCAGATGGTGAGCAAAGGCCTGAAGGCCGGTGAGCGCGTCATTTCAGACGGATGGCACAAAGTGATTGCCGGCACTCCGGTCAAAGTAAGTCAGGAGTAGAAGGGTAGACGACTA
>CAVGNO010000007.1:10572-14504 GCA_963630475.1 Blautia faecis
AGTCTGGTGATGGGGTTGGCAGGTATGCTGTGTTTGAAGAAGCTCCCGGTTGCCGAATATCCCGAAGTCGCGCCGCCGACGATCACTGTAATGGCCAACTACGCAGGTGCGTCGGCAATCGAAGTAAATGAATCTGTCGCAATGCCGCTTGAAGCCGAGCTCAACGGTATTGAAGACATGATTTATTTCTATTCGACGTGCGATAACAACGGTGGCTATACTTGTTTTCTGACCTTCAAGAGCGGTGTCGATGACGATATCGCGATGGTCAATACGCAGAATGCAATCAAGCGTGCCGAAAGCAAGCTGCCCTCCGAAGTGCGTGCGACCGGCGTTAATGTTTTCAAGCGCTCAAGCGATGTGCTGTGCGTCTTTACGTACATGACTGACGGCTCGCACATGTCGGTTCCGGAGCTGAATAACTACGTTGGTACGAAAATTGTCGATGCTCTCTCACGTGTCGATGGCATCTCGCAGGCCAGCGTCATGGGTGCGCAGATTTACTCCATGCGTATCTGGATGGATCCGTCTCGCATGGCGGCTCTGAATGTCTCCACAAGCGACATCTCAACCGCAATCTCAAATCAGAATATCCAGGCGGCCGCTGGCTCAATCGGCAATGAGGAATCCGGCCAATGCCTGACTTACAAACTCAACTTGCGTGGCCGCTTGAAGACTGTCGAGGAATTCGAAAATGTCATCATTCGCTCCGATAACAACGGCAATCTGTTGCGCTTGAAGGATGTCGCGCGCGTGGAACTGGGCGCAAAAGCCTATAACGCGCAGGCCGTCTTTAATGGCGATGACGCAGTGTCCATCGCTATCTACCGTAACTCGGACGCTAATGCATTGGCGACTGTGAACCGCGCAAAGAAAGTCGTCGCGCAATTTGAGCAACGTCTACCGGAAGGCGTGCATAGCGAAATCGCATTTGACCCGACGCGCTTCATCGTGATTTCCATGGAGGAAATTGTCGAGACGCTGGTGATTGCACTGCTGCTGGTCATCCTGATTACATACCTCTTCCTGCAGGATTGGCGCGCGACACTGGTGCCGTCTGTCGCCATCCCCGTATCACTTCTGGGTACATTCCCCTTCATGGTGATGCTGGATTTGAGTATCAATGTGCTTACGATGTTTGGTTTGGTGCTGGTCATCGGTTCGCTGGTTGATGACGCAATTGTCGTTGTCGAGAACTGCCAGAGTCTGATGGCGCGTGAGAAGTTGAATGCCAAAGACGCAGCAATCAAATCGATGGAGCAGATTACTGGCGCAATCATCGCTACGACGCTGGTTACAGTCGCGTGCTATATGCCGCTGGCGTTCTACGGCGGTATGGTCGGACGCATCTACCAGCAGTTCGCATATACGATGTGTATCTCGCTGTGCTTATCAACCATCGTCGCATTGACGCTGTCACCTGCATTGTGCTCGCTGATTATGCGTCCGCCAAGCGAAAAAGCGCCGCTGATTTTCAAACCATTCAATGTCTTCCTTAATGCATCACGCTCAATCTACCTCTTCTGCGTGCGCAAGCTCGTGCATCAGGGCATTCTCACGCTGTTGTTGCTGGCAGGAATCATTGCGGGCATTGTCTTCATCTCCAAGCATGTCCATAGCAGCTTCCTGCCGGAAGAAGACAAGGGCACAATCTTTGTCAATATCGAGTTGCAGCCGGGTGCGACAATTGCGCGTACGATGGATGCAATCCAGCGTATCCAGGAACGCTTGCGCGAAGACCCGTGCGTCAAGAATGTCATGGCAGTCGGCGGTTTCTCATTCATCAACGGTGAGACCGAAAATACTGGTCTGCTCTTTGTCGATCTTGCGGACTGGGATGATCGTACGACGCCGGAATCTCAAATGGGCGCATTGAAAGCACGTTTCCAAAGCATCCTCAATGAATTCCCCGAAGTGAGTTCGATGGTGTTTACTCCTCCGGCAATCATGGGCTTGGGTATCACCGGCGGTGTTACTTGCGTCTTGTGCAACGAGGGTAACGCAACCGAAGCGGAAGTCGCCGAGGAAGCGCGCCGCATCGCCAATGAGCTCAATGCAAGACCCGAAGTCCAGTATGCAATGAATACATTCACGGCCGATACTCCGCAGCTGCGCGGTGACTTGGATCGCGATAAAGCCGAAGCGCTGGGATTGACCGCAGGAATGGTCTTCTCCGCACTCCAGAGCCAGTTCGGTTCATACTACATCAACGACTTCAACTACGGCGGCGAGACCTTCTACGTCAAGATGCAGTCGGATAAGCATTTCCGCGTCACATTGGATGATATCCGCGATTTGCAGATTCGCAATACATACGGCGAGATGGTTCCGCTCTCGTCAGTCTGCTCACTCTCATTCATCACCGGGCCGCGCCGGCTTGAGCGCTTCAATAAGGAAATCTCTTCCGAAATTGATGTCCAGGGCGTAAGCGGTGTCTCCTCCAGCCGTATCATGTCAATCATCGAAGGAATCGAACTCAAGCCCGGCTACCACCTCGAGTGGCGCGATATGAGCTATCAGGAACGCGAAAACCAAGGCCAAATCATCGGACTGGTCGCGCTTGCGATGCTCTTCGCGTATCTCTTCCTGGTCGGCCAATATGAATCCTGGACGATTCCAATGCCGGTTATGCTGACTGTATTCACCGCATTGCTCGGTGCATTCGCCGGTATGTACATCATGAAGGAAGACCTCTCCATTTATGCGCAGCTGGGATTGGTGATGCTCATCGGCCTTACCGCGAAGAACGCAATTCTGATGGTCGAGTTCTCCAAACAGGAGCGCGAAGCCGGAAAGGACGTCTACACATCCGCAGTCAATGGCGCCAATTTGCGTTATCGCGCAGTGTTGATGACCGCGTGGAGTTTCCTCTTCGGCGTATTCCCGCTCGTGATTGCGACTGGTGCAGGTGCGGGTAGCCGCCGTGCTATCGGTATCAGCACATTCTCCGGAATGCTGCTAGCGACGATCTTCGGTATTATCATGACGCCGGCGTTGTATGCCGTCTTCCAGCGTATGCGTGAGACGATAAAACGCTTCTTCCATCTGGCTGTCTAGCCAAATCGCCGATTATGCAAAAGTCACTGAAGACACGCCTAGCGCTATTCTTTATCAGCGCGATGCTGGGAATCGTGCTGGCTGCCTTCAGTGTCATCTATTATTGCGAATACAGCTATGTTACCGGCACAATCCGGAAACGGCTGAATCAGTTTGCCGCAGAATTTAACTACGAATATCTGACTGGCCATGAAGAACCTGCGGATGGCATACCGCTGGATCCGAAGGAGTTGCCTGCGCGCATTCTTGCGCAGATCCGTGCGCGCTTGGAAAACTTTGTCCCGTATAGCGTCTATCGTGGCGAGCGCACCGGCGTACTAAATGTCGCAGGGACATCGCAAAAAGGCGTATTCGAATTGCTGATCCTCCCCAAGACCGGCGATATCCTCAATATTTCGGATATTACCGATATTGATCGCGATGGTTATATAAATGACGAATTTAATGAAGAGTCCTTCGGCGTCGGCGAAGACGCAATATTGCTGCTGATGACGAATCCCGAAGGGAAGCTGGTTACGTGCAGCAGCTTCAATGAACAACTGCTCGCCCCGCTCTTGTCTGTCGTCAAATCCGAAGTGATGCACGGCGATTTTGTGCGTGAAGCAAAACTGGCCGATCAGGGTTTCATGATTGTGGGCATAAAGCAATTCGACGGCAATTATCTCTATGCCGCCGGAAATCTGGCGACGTGGTATGAAAACCGCCGCGCGCTCTGCTTGATTTTCATCTTCACACTGCTTGGAATCACGCCTGTCGGTGTAGTCCTCGCAATTAGCGCGTCACGTAAATTCACATCGGGTTTGGAACGCGTCTCGCAAGCCGCGACCGAAATCGAAAAAGGAAAATTCTATCAGCAAGTGCAAAAATGCGGCGAG
>CAVGNO010000007.1:14514-23227 GCA_963630475.1 Blautia faecis
TCAATACAATGCTCGATATCACGCGCGCCGAGATGGGACTGGCAAAAGAACCCCGGCAGCCACTCGATTTGACGAAGCTGACTGCACGGCTGGTCGATTTCTACACAACACTTGCCGAAGACCGCGCAATCACGCTGACTTGCAAAGTCCCCGATGAGCCAGTCGTCCTCAAGTGCCACCCACACCAGATCGAACAGCTGTTCGCAAATCTTATTGACAATGCGATGAAGTATACCGCAAACAACGGCCATGTCTGCGTCAGCTTGGAACGCACACCGCAGAATGCCGCACAGCTTATTGTCGAAGATGATGGATGCGGTATCGCGGAAGCCGACATAAGCCATATTTTCGAACGCTTCTATCGCGCAGATGCAAGCCGCTCATGCACCGGAAATGGCCTCGGATTGAGCATGGCAATGACTGTTGCTAGAGCACATGGCGGCGACATCCACGTCCAAAGCACACTCGGCGCCGGTAGCATCTTCACCGTAACTCTCCCGGTAAAATAATATCGCAATTCTTGCCGGATGGTATTTGTATTTTAATTGCATGATTAATAATCGTTACTCTTTTATATGCAAAAGATTGATATATCATAAACATGCGATAAGTTGTGGGGATGCGCAGAAATCTATGCAACATCCTCACACTCTCGCCCGCATTGGGAGTCTTCCTTGCGGCATTCGCAGGCGCATTCTGCTGTGCGCGCCAGATCGCACCGTGGTGGCTGCTGGTGAGTCTGACAACAATTCTGCTGCTGACTGCGTGGCTGCGCGTGAATCTGCTGTATTGCACAGTGCTCTTGCCGTGCGCACTGTTTTGCGGATGGCTTCTCGCAGACAGCGCGATGCAACCGCCGCGTCCGCATTATCGCTGGCTTTTGCCGCGCGCAGCACACGGCGTCACTGCATGCGTGCGTATTGCTAGCCGACCACTCACTTCGCCGACGTTAGAACGCTATGTCTCGGGACGCGGTAGCTACTGTGGCGAGTTGCTCATCCTCGCGCCCCATTATCTGGATAAAAATTATGCTGTTTCAGGCGCAGTCGCACTACGGACGCAAAACGCGGATCTGCAAACGCAATTGACGAAATGCCGACTTGGCGATGTATTGCACGTCATCGGCGTCATGACGGTAGCACCGTCACAAGATGACGAGGATGGCGGATGGTATGGCGCATCATTGCGCTCACGCGGAAATCATCATATCCTGCTGATTCGCGAAATTGCCGCAATCGACACACATGCCAGCGTTTGGACATTTTCGGATTGGCTGACGTCTATACGGCTTGCATTGGCAGAACGGCTCGTCAAAGGCATCGACAATATCGATGATGCGCGGTTGCTGCTTGCGCTGGGCCTCGGTCTGGGCGAATTTCCCGACCGCATCACAAAACAGCGGCAAGCCGCTGCGGGAACAGTCCATATCTTCGCTATTTCCGGCATGCATGTCGGCATGATGGCGCTCGTGATTGCACTTGTGCTGCGGTGCTGTATGCTCCCGCTGTCAATCCAGTGGCTGGGTTCATGCGTGCTCTGCATCATCTATGTCTTGCTGACTGGTGCTGCGCCATCCAGCCAACGCGCACTCATGATGACTGCGCTCGTGCTTTATGCGCATTTCCGGCATCGCCCGACTGCTTGGCTTAATACACTCGGTATGGCAGGACTTGTTGCCGTGCTACTCGATCCTCTTGTTGTGCTCAATCTCGGATTTCTCTTTTCGTACATGGCAGTATTGCTACTACTACTGCGCGCTCCTGCGGTTGCGCAAACTGCCGCATACTTCACCGAACGCGCACGATGGATGCCAAGACCGCTGCGTACTTATCGAAAAATGAAATTTGTCACCGGCATTGTCTGCGGAATGCAAGTCGGCGTCGAAGCGTGGCTGGGCACGGCCGCGCTTGGGCTCTGCCTTACACGTCGCATTTCGCTATTGGCGCCGCTCATCAATGTCGTCATTGCGCCGATTGCATATTTGACGTTATTGCTTTGCCCACTGCGGATAATTCTTGGCGCAATTATTCCATGCGGCGAACCGTATTTTGCCGCAATTCTGGGCGCGACTGCGCGGCTCACGCGTTTCCTTTCTGAAGTCGGCGCCGACAGCGCGCTATGCTTGAACGCGCAATTGCCAGGACGGCTCATTCTGATTATCTACCATGCGCTCTTTTTCCTCTGGTTGATGAGCAGCCCCGCAAACGCAGCTGATTCTGCGAAGTCATAACACAGTCCTCGCAAAATGTGGTAAATTTTGCCATTTACGAAATTTGTTCGAAATTGCGCATTTTTGCGTATTGTTCGTGCTTGTTAATCCCTGAAGATACGATTATGTCAGTAGAATCCTTGAAGAAGTCGGCATGGTTCAAAGGCCGCCGCGGGCCAGTCATGCTGGTCATTATGGATGGTGTAGGCTATGGCAAATATAGCGATGGCGATGCCGTCGCCGCCGCGTACACTCCGCATTTGGATTGGTTCACCGCAAATTGCCCGCATACCAAATTGAAAGCGCATGGCGTCGCAGTCGGTTTGCCTTCGGATGCCGATATGGGTAACTCCGAAGTCGGCCACAATGCAATGGGCGCAGGACGTGTCTTCGACCAGGGCGCAAAATTAGTTTCCAACTCTATCGCATCCGGAAAGATGTTCCAGGATCAGGGCTGGACCGAAATCTCCGATAATGTCCTGAAGAATAATTCGACACTGCATTTCATTGGGCTTTTCTCCGATGGTAATGTCCACTCGCATATCGACCACTTGAAAGCGATGGTTGAACACGCGGCGAAGCAGGGCATCAAGCGTATTCGCATCCACATCCTGCTCGATGGCCGTGATGTCGGCGAGACTAGCGCACTTGAGTATGTCTGCCCATTTGAAGAATTCCTGGCAGGCATTCGCAATGATGGCTGCGACGCACGCATCGCGTCTGGCGGCGGCCGTATGTTCATCACGATGGATCGCTATAATGCCGATTGGTCGATGGTGGAACGCGGCTGGAAGACTCACGTTCTGGGCGAAGGCCGGCTCTTCCCCGATGCCAAAACCGCAATTGAGACGTTGCGGAAGGAAACTGGCGCAATTGACCAGGATCTTGGCGCATTCGTAATCGCGGGCGAGGATGGCAAGCCCGTCGGAACTATCAATGATGGCGACAGCGTCGTCTACTTCAATTTCCGTGGCGACCGCGCAATCGAAATCAGCCAGGCATTCGAAGCCGGCGCGGATTTCGCGCGCTTCGACCGTGTCCGCGTGCCGCAAGTCTGCTATGCCGGCATGATGCAATATGATGGCGATCTCCATCTGCCCAAGCGCTTCCTCGTGAATCCGCCCGCAATCGACCGCACTAGCGGCGAGTATCTGTGCGCAACCGGTTTGCGGACATTCGCTTGCAGCGAAACGCAGAAATATGGCCACGTCACATATTTCTATAATGGCAATAAGTCCGGCTATATCGATGAAAAACTGGAAAAATACGACCAAGTGCCCTCCGATGTCATCCCGTTTGAGCAACGGCCGTGGATGAAGGGCGCAGAAATCACCGATAAGATGATCGAAGCACTCAAGTCCGGAAAGTTCGACCACTTGCGCTGCAATTACCCCAATGGCGATATGGTCGGCCATACCGGCGTCTTCCAAGCCGCGCAAATTGGCGTCGAAGCCGTGGATTTGTGCCTCGGACGCCTCAAAGCCGCAATTGATGAAGTCGGTGGTATCATGATTATCACTGCTGACCACGGCAATGCCGACGATATGCTCGAACACGGCAAAGACGGCAAGACAAAAATGGGCGCAAATGGCGTGCCGAAGGTCAAGACAAGCCACTCGCTTAATCCGGTGCCGTGCATTATCTATGACCCGGAATTCAAAGGCGACTACAAACTAAATCCCGCCGAAGGACTGGGCATCTCTTCCATTGCAGCGACAATCATCAATCTGATGGGCTACGAAGCACCCGCAGATTATGACGCATCTGTCGTACAGCCGAACTGACGATGATGATGAGCTCCGAAGCCGATGACGCATCTTTGACTTGGTGGCATTTGACTGTCGCATACGACGGTAGTGCATTCCACGGCTGGCAAGTGCAGCCCAATCACTGCACTGTCCAGGGAGAGATGCTCAAGCGGCTTCGCCTGATGCTGCGCGCGCCGGAATTGCGTATTTATGGCTCCAGCCGTACCGATTCCGGTGTGCATGCTCTCGATCAGCAAGTCTCATTTTCGGTGAAAATGCCGAATGATGTGCCTGCAGATGAATTGATCTATCGCCTTAATCGATGGCTGCCGGAAACGATTATTGTGAAATCCGGCCGAATTTGCGACACGCCGTTTAATGCACGTTATGATAATTGCGGCAAAGCGTATACTTATTGCATTGCGCCGGGTATAAAGATAAATCCGCTCTTCTGCCGCTATGTCTGGAAGACTCCGCATGCACTCGATATTGATGCAATGCGTGAAGCCGCATCCTATTTGACTGGCGAACACGATTTCGCGTCATTCGCCGTAAATCCGGGCAAAATCATCGAGAGTACAGTGCGTAATCTGCGCCGCTTAGAAGTGCTCACGCCCGGAGACGGACTCGTCTATGTCAATGCCGTCGGCGACAGCTTTCTCTATAAGATGGTGCGCAGCCTCGTCGGATACCTCGTGCATGTCGGCTATGGCTATGCGAAGCCACTGGATGCAAAACGCGTGCTGGAAGGCAAAAATCGCGCATTGGCCGCAGATAGCGCCCCGGCTTCCGGACTCTTCCTCGCTAAAGTCTTCTATGACCATGATGCGTGGCAGACTTATCAGCCGACTCTCCCACCATTCATTTGGCGCGCGACATTATAACTCCAACCTGAATCTGTGGAGTTGATGCGTTTGCGTTGCAATCGGATAATCTCACGTATTTCAGCCGCACGCTTTTGGACGTTATTATTCACGGTATACATTCGTGCCATGTATATTACGTACAATGACAACATCTTTTCAAAATATACGTATTTCCGGCACCGGTTCCTATCTGCCATCACGCATTGTCACGAATGACGAATTACGTGCGACGCTAGACACGACGGACGAATGGATTGTCTCCCACACTGGCATTCATGCTCGGCATATTGCCGCGGATGATGAGTCGGCCGCGACGATGGGCGCAATTGCAGCGAAGCGCGCATTAGCAGACGCCGGCGTTTCCGCGGAAGAGCTCTGCTTGATAATTGTCACGACTTGCACGGGTGACTATGCAAATTTCCCTTCCACGGCTTGTCTGGTTCAGAATGCGATTGGCGCAGTCAATGCGGGATGCATGGATTTGAACAGCGCGTGTTCGGGCTTTACTTACGGCATGGCGTTGGCGCGCTCATACTGCTATCAGCGTCAAAAGCCGGTGCTTGTGCTTTCGTCGGAAGTGATGTCGCGCGTCGTGGATTGGCATGATCGTTCGACTTGCATTCTCTTTGGTGATGGCGCTGGCGCTGCAGTCTTGCAACCCTCGGATGAGTGTGGGATGCTCTACGATTTTCTCGGAGCAGACGGCGCCAGTTCGCAAGTGATTTTCCGCGAAAACGGTTGCCGGCTACCAGTGGCTTCTCAACCAACCGGCTGGCTCACGATGCAAGGCCGCGCGGTATTTCCTTTTGCAGTGCGCACAATGGAGAAGCTGATCTACAAGCTGCTCGAGGACAGCGGCATGACTTTGGATCAAGTAAAGCACATCATTCCGCATCAAGCGAATCTGCGTATTCTTGATTCTGTCGCGAAACGCATGGGATTGCCGATAGATCGTTTCTTCATCAACATCGGCGAAGTCGCAAACACATCGAGTGCATCGGTGCCGATTGCGCTGGACCAACTCGCGCACAGCGGTGCAATGCATTATGGCGACATCGTGCTCACCGTCGCATTCGGCGCAGGACTCTCCTTCGGAGGAAATATCTTCCGCTGGCTGAGATAACAGTTGCGTTAAAACTGTTTATTTTATACAATTTTCCGGAGCGCATTCACACTAAAGCATTGTGAGCGCATCCGAAGACAAAAAAAACAAGAAAATAATTCATTCAAAGGAAATGAAAACTTACAAAGTCGGAATAGTCGGCCTCGGCGGCATCAACCGCGGGGCACACAGCCCCTTCTACGCGAAGGATAAACGCGTGCAAGTCGTCGCAATCTGCGATATTTTGCCGGATCGCGCAAAGAAGATGCATGACGATTTTTACCATGATGCCGACATCTACACCGATTACAAGGAGTTGCTCAAGCGCGACGACTTGGATGCCATCGATATCTGCACGCCGAATTACTTGCATTCCGAGATTGCGATTGCTGCATTGAATGCCGGCATAAATGTCTTCTGCGAAAAGCCGGATGCAATCAGCCCCGAGAAAGCGCAAGCCATGAAGGATGTTGCGGACAAAAATGGCAAGCTTCTCATGATCATGCGCAACAACCGCTTCTCCGACATTTCGAAGTATGCAAAGAAGTACATCGACGATGGCCGCATGGGGGACATCTATGCTGGCCGTGCATGCTGGCAGCGCCGCCGCGGTATTCCTGGCAAGGGCGGATGGTTCACCACCAAGGAACAGTCTGGCGGCGGCCCGCTCATCGACTTGGGTGTCCACATGCTCGACTTGGCTATCTGGCTGATGGGCAATCCGACGCCGGTTGCAGTCAGCGGTGCGACATATTGCAAATTTGCAAACAATGCGACATCGGACTCGGTCAATAGCGCATTTGGCGATGCGGATCCGAATGGCACATTCGACGTCGAGGATTTGGCGATGGGGTTCATCCGTTTCGATAATGGCGCAGTGCTGCAGCTGGAATTCAGCTGGGCATCCAATGTCGAGGGCGAGCACCGCTTCATCGAATTGCGCGGCACAAAGTCGGGTTTCACTTGGAAGGATGGTCATACGCTCGACATCTATTCCGAGGATGGCGCATTCCTCACCAACACGCAGCTTACCGGCAATTTGCAGGACGACGGCCATTGCCGCAACCTCGAGCATTTCTTCGATGTGCTCGATGGCAAAGCGGAGCCGTGCTTCAAGCCGCAGCAAGGCATTGACATGATCAAGATTCTCGACGGCATCTACCGTTCTGCGCAGAGCGGCCGCGAAGTCGTGCTGTAACTCAAATCGCGCAAGCGGCGAGTCGTGCGTGAGCGTACTTGCCGCTTGTTGCATTTTTTTCCTTTTTATCGCTACAATGCCGTCATTAAAACCGAGAAAAGTCCGCATTGCATTCATCGGCACCGGCAATATTTCGAGCCGTCACATTTTTGCGTATTCGCGTTTTTCGAATGTCGAAATCGTTGCTGGCTGCGACATCAAGCCGGAGCGTTGCGAGTGGTTCAAGCATCAGCCGGGCTGTACGGAAGCACGGACATATCTTGACTACAACGAGATGCTTGCCAGCGAACGGCTGGACATCGTGGATGTGTGCACGCCCAATGGCGTCCACCATCCGGCGACAATTGCTGCGTTGCGCGCCGGCTGCCACGTGATGGTCGAAAAGCCGATGGCGATGAATCCGGCGGAATGCCAGGAGATGATCGAGTGCGCGCGTAAGAATGCGCGGCTTTTAAGTGTCGGCTTCCAAGTGCGTTATTCCCCGCAAGTGCAACTATGCCGCCGTATCATCGATGCGGGGTTGCTAGGTGACATCATGTATGTCAAAGTGCATGCGATGCGGCGCCGCGGCGTCCCGAATTGGGGCGTATTCGGCATCAAGGATCTACAAGGCGGCGGACCATTGATTGACCTCGGGATTCACCAGATTGAGAGTGCGCATTATGCGATGGGCGAACCCAAACCAATCGCTGCATCCGGCAATACATGGACATTTCTAGGCGATAAGCCAAGCAGCGTGCTTTCCAAGTGGCCGGGATGGGATTATGAGCATTTTACGGTTGAGGATCTCGCAGTCGGGCAGATTCGCTTTGAGAATGGGATGCTCATGCAAATCGAGAGCTCATTTTGCGCACATCTCGAGGATGACACCGCTTATTGGGAAATCATGGGGACAAAGGGCGGCTTCAATTCGAAAAAAGGGATGCTCTACGGCGATTTCGCCGGCACGATGATGAATGTTGCGCCGGGATACTTGCCGAGCTACAACTACCCGCATGACGTCGTCTGCAAACTGCAGAATTTTGTCGATGCAGTAATCAATGGCACACCACTGTGCGTGACCGGCGAAGAGGGAATGGCGGTCCAGCAGATGATTGATGCGCTTTATCGTTCAGCGTCAAAGGGCGGGTGCGAAGTGCGCTGCTAATAAAATCCAACAGGAACATTATTAACTAACATGAAAAAGTACATTGCAGGTTTTGGTGAAGTCATGGTCCGGCTCTGTCCGGAAGGCAAACATCGTTTTGCGCAAGCGCTGCCGGGGAAGCTGGAAGCGACATTCGGCGGCGGCGAAGCTAATGTATGCGCATCGCTGGCTATGCTGGGGTACAAAAGCCGCTATCTGACCGCATTGCCGGATAACGCGATTGCGAAAGCATTCGCAGCACAGATGCGCGGCTTCGGCGTCGATGTCGATGAAATCAAATTTGACAAGACCGGCCGCATGGGCGTCTACTATGCGGAGATGGGCTCCAATGCGCGCGGCTCCAATGTCATCTACGACCGTGACTACTCGACCATTTCCCTGCTTCCGCCTGAAGCATACGATTTTGATGCGATGCTGGCGGATTGTGCGCATCTGCATTTGAC
>CAVGNO010000007.1:23237-28773 GCA_963630475.1 Blautia faecis
GCATTACGCCGTCGCTTTCCGAGAATGCGTATTTGACCACTGCCGAATTGGCGCGGCGCGCGGCCGCAGCCGGCATCACCATTTCGATTGACCTGAATTACCGCAAGAAGCTGTGGAATTGGCGCCCCGGCACAACCAAGAATGCATTAGCTTGCGAGTGCATGCAGGAGATTGTCCAGTATGCGGACATTATCATCGGCAATGAAGAGGACGCGCAGGATGTCTTCGGCATCAGCGCAAGCAACACTTCGATTTACTCGGGCAAACTGAATATCCCCGGCTACAAGGAAGTCGCGCAAAAGCTCTTCGATCGTTTCCCGAAAGCAAAATTTGTCGCTATCACGTTGCGTGAGAGCCTCTCGGCCGACCACAACAACTGGGGCGGTATGCTGTATGACTGCACTGCGAAGGAAGCGCATTTTGCGCCGCTGGATGGCGATGGCAACTACGCGCCATATCATATCACGGACATCGTCGATCGCTTTGGCGGCGGCGATTCATTCGGTGCAGGACTGCTTGCCGCGCTGAATGACGACGATCTCAAAGCGCCTGCGCTGGCAATTCGCTTCGCAGTCGCGGCATCCTGCCTCAAGCACACGATTCCCGGTGATATGAATTATGTCTCCAAAGCCGAAGTGCTCAATTTGATGAAGGGATCTGCGTCCGGCCGCGTAATGCGCTAACACTAGTCCGTCAGCTCTCAAGAGTATCCGCAGTGTATGCTTTTGAGAGCTGTTGTGCGATTGAAAAATACATCTCTTGAAACAATGTCACTAAAGAATTATCGCGTTGAAGATTTTCATGGATTCTTGCAGTACGCATTTGAATTCGAGGGGCTGACTGCAACAATCACATTCCCACATGACCCGCATCCGCAGAAACCGTGGTTCTGGCGTGGCCGCTGGTTTGGTCATGAGCCGCAGACTGATATTGCGTTATTGAACAAGGGATTTTATCTGGCTTATATCGACACTGCGCAATACTATGGTTCGCCGGATGCAGTCGCAGTCTGGAATAAATATTACGATTTTCTGCGCAAGGAATTCAATTTAGCGCAGAAAGTTGCGTTTATCGGCATGAGCCAGGGCGCATTGCCAGTGCTCAACTGGTGCAAGCATAATCCTGACAAGACGGCATGCATCTACATCGACGCCGGTGTATGTGCTTTGGATGGCTGGCCAAACGCAATGGGCATTGGCGAAGGCGCGAAGTACTACTATCCTGCAGTGAAGGACGCATATCATTTGGCAACTGCCGATGACATGACGACATATCAGGATCAAGCATACAACAACCTTGAGGGTTTGGCTGCGGAACGAGTGCCGATTCTGGCCATTTGCGGAGCGTCAGACACGACCGTGCCATTTGAGAAGAACACCAAGATTTTAGCGGAGCACTATCGTGCACTTGGCGGACCGATTCGCGTAATTCTCAAGCCAAATAATGATCATCATCCGCACAGCCTCAAGGATCCGCAGATCATTGTCGATTTCATTGAAGAGAATGTCTTCGGGCTCAACCGTTTCATGACTGCAGGCAATGGCATGCGCAATGTGCTGCATAAAATCCACACGGACAAGACAGCGACAGTCGCATTTTTAGGTGGGTCAATCACCGAAATGAATGGCTATTCGCGCTTAACCGAAGAAAATTTGCGCGCACTTTTCCCCGAATGCAAATTCAATTTCATCAATGCAGGCATCAGCTCGACGTGCTCGGATACTGGTGCATTTCGCTTTAAGCGCGATGTCCTAGCTCATGGCACGCCGGATCTGCTATTTGTCGATGCGGCAGTGAATGACAACCAGGATGGCCATTTCTCCTACGATCATTGCATCCGTAGTATCGAGGGCATCATCTGGAGTGCGCGGCAAGCCAATCCGTATGTCTCAATTGTGCTGCTCTTCTGCACTAACGAGTCATTCATCGAGCACTACTCGAAGAATTCGATAAAGATGTCCGCAGAAAATGATGGCGGAGCATACAACAACGCCCACGGCACACCGCAAATTCCGCATGAGATTCTTGCACAGCAGATGCTTGCGGCGAAATACGATCTTGCGACAATCAATTTTGCATACGATGTCACCGAGCGCATGCGCCATCTTGAATTCACGTGGGAGGAGTTTGGCGGCGTCCATCCTGCTCCATACGGCGCGCAGATTTATGCGAGCGACATCAAGAGCTTCATTCTCGGCGAGATGCGGCGTCATCAGAATGACGCGCCGATTGCGCCGCCGATGAATTCCGCACTGATGATGGATCCGTACTGCTATGCGAATGGCGATTTAATTGCTGCGGACAAAATGCAAATCATCGCAAACCGCGGATGGGAAGTCTGTGTGCCGGATTGGAAAGCAATTCCGGGTGACAAACGCGATCGCTTCACGCAAGAACAGACGCTGTGCGCCAGTACACCCGGCGCGGAAATTACAGTCGCATTCAGCGGTCCGACCATTGGGTTGTATCTGACTGCCGGGATTGACGCAGGCATGATCGATTACAAAATTGATGACGGCGACTGGATGCGCGCGGATCTCTTCTACCCCGTGTGGAGCCGCTATCTGCATTATCCCTACACGCACACCTTGCAGAGTGTATTGCCGGACGGCGACCACACTCTCACGATGCGCATCTGCGAGGAGAAGAACGAACAATCGTGCGGTCATGCCGCGCGCATCATGGCACTCGCAGTCCGTAGCTACGTCGCGGTAAAGCTGCATGAATTGGGCATTGCGTAATTTTTCCCCCGCTTCCTAACCAGAACCCACAGGAGCAATGAAAAACATGAACGAACAAAAATACCAAACTGAGACTTTGGCAGTCCAGGCAGGCTACACGCCCGGTAACGGTGATCCGCGTGTCTGCCCGATTGTCCAGAGCACTACATATAAATACGACGATGCACAGAGCGTCGCAGATCTATTTGATCTGAAAGCCGCTGGATTCTTCTACACGCGTCTGGCTAATCCGACAGTCGATGCGCTTGAGAAAAAATTGGCGGCATTGGAAGGCGGCGTTGCATGCACATGCACGGCATCTGGCCAAAGCGCCAATGCGCTCTCGATCATGAATATCGCGCGCAGTGGCGACCATGTCGTGGCAATCTCCAGCCTCTACGGCGGGACAGTCTCGCTTTTCAGTAATACGCTGAAGAAGTGCGGCATTGAATTCACATTCGTATTGCCGACTGCTACCGAAGCGGAAATCGCAGCGGCATTCCGCAAAAATACGAAAGCGCTGTTTGCGGAGACACTGGCCAATCCCGCATTGGTTGTCGCGGATCTTGAGATGCTTGCGCGTGTCGCACATGCACACGGCGTTCCGCTGATTGTCGATAATACATTCCCGACTCCGTATCTGTGCAAGCCGTTTGAATGGGGCGCGGACATTGTCACCCATGCGACGACTAAATACTTGGATGGTCATGCGACTAGCGTCGGCGGCGCAATCATCGAGAAAGGCGGATTCGACTGGAATAATGGCAATTTCCCGGAATTCGATAATCCGGACACCAGCTATCACGGCATGCTTTACACCAAGACATTCCCGACTATGCCGTATTCGCTCAAGATGCGTGCGCAATGGATTCGCGATCTCGGCAATCCGATGATGCCGTTTAATGCATTCCTCACGCTGATTGGCACCGAGACGCTGCATTTGCGCATGGAGCGCCATTCCTACAACGCGTTGGAGATGGCGAAATTCCTCGAGTCTCATCCGAAAGTCTCATGGGTGAATTACCCAGGACTGGAATCCAGCGACCAGCATGCATTGGCGAAGAAGTATATGCCGAAGGGCTGCTCTGGCGTCCTGACATTCGGCGTGAAGGGCGGCAAAGCGGCTGGCGAGCAAGTGATGAACCACCTCAAACTCGCAGCTATCGTCGTCCA
Organism: Blautia faecis; assembly: GCA_963630475.1. Taxonomy (GTDB): domain Bacteria; phylum Verrucomicrobiota; class Lentisphaeria; order Oligosphaerales; family Oligosphaeraceae; genus CAKUJM01. The sequence continues at coordinate 27,131 of CAVGNO010000007.1, forward strand.
TGTCGCAGACGCACGCACATGTGTGCTCCATCCCGCGAGCATGACTCACCGTCAGCTCTCCGAAAGCGAACTCATCGCCGCCGGTGTCTCACCTGACTTGATTCGTCTCTCCGTCGGTATCGAGAATATCGAGGACATCAAAGCGGATTTCGATCAGGCTCTCTCATTCGCATAACGTACGCATCATCGCGTAATTCAGCCGCATAACGCTCTGATATGGGCGTTATGCGGCATTTTCATTATTGCGCCGGGGTGGAAGCATTGATTCGCGAGAAAGCGCAAGCCATTCTCGCGCAAAAGAATCAACTACATGGATGCAGATGATTATTACACTTCAGCTAGCGTTCCCGACACTGCGAAATGCGGAAAAGCAATCCACTGACCATGATAGCCTGGCAGTGCATGTCTGAATGCGCAGTCGCCTGCAATTATATCATAATGTCCTGCCGCAACGAATTGCTCGAATGCTTCCTCGCTTGCAATCATCTGATCGCCTTCGCGTATAAATTCGTCATCAAGCGCGAACCAGCTGGCGACCGTGACGTTCGTTGCGTTGCAGTGCTCTAATTTTTCCCGCAATGCATTAGCCGCAATTTGCTGATGCACTACCAGAATCTTCTTATCGACGACATCGTCCGCATCGAATAGCGGTAATGCGGGGAAGTACGGCTCATAAGGAATGCCGTATTCACGTGATAGATACCGTGCACTGGCTAATCCAGCCGGCGAAACGACAAAATTTTTCTCACACTGACTCGCGCGTGCGTAGCCATCTAACCCGCAACCCATCCCAAATGGCAGCACCGTTGTGTAGCCGCTCTGATGCAGTGATGCGCATTCGTATTTTGCATCGCATCGGCTTAAATCCAGCGGTGTCGCGCCCAGCAATCCTGCAGTTGCGCTGTTTTTTGAACTCTCTTTTCCCGATGAATAATGTTTGACCAACGCTAATTGTGCATCAGAAACGCCATGGTAATAGTGCGCAGTGCCTTGTGTCGCGAATGCAAAACACGGCAGGCCCGTCGCTTTCTCGGTCATGCGTTTCAGTGCATTCATATCGGTGCCAATTACTGCCGGTACTGGTGTGCCGACAATTGCGATGAACGCAGGCTCAAGTGTACTCGCCGCATCGCATATCTTCTCGACTAATGCTTTGTCACGTCCTAAAATGGCATCCATGTCGCGTAATGCCGCACTGAAGATTGCGCTGCGCGTCGTGAACCAGCGCGGCTCGTCAAAACCGCAGATATTGCCAGTGCAACCGCCAGCGTCACAAATTACTGTCAGACCGCCGCATTCAAATAATGCCGAGACGACACCAGACTGATCCGGCGCAAATGGCGATAGATAATTGAGGAGTTTGCGCATAGTCTTATGACAGCGTGCCGTTACACTCAAATGCAATGTTTCCGCCGACATGCCCCGTGAGGATGAATGTTTCTTTTGTGATCTCGCCCGTGATTGTTAGGTCGCTACGTGGCGGAATCGCCTTCTGATAATTAATCTGGAATTCACGCGGATAACAGCCATTGCCAAGCGTGTCCTGAATCAATCCTGCGTATTCCGCATTGTTGAGATGACCATTGAGATCAATCTGTGTGTCACGAATCGCACACTGCAATAATATATTCGTGCCGTCATCT
>CAVGNO010000007.1:28783-29203 GCA_963630475.1 Blautia faecis
CCTGCTGGGCTGCGAGAATCCGCTTCGCTTGCATATCGACTAGCAACCACAAACTGGTCGCCTCTGCTACACAGTCATTCTTTTCATTGAAAAATCGAAATTCACGCCGCGCAAATAACCGGTCAAAGCCCACAGGATATGTTAAAACCCGCAATTGCTCGCCAACACCGGGATATTCGTTAATGCGAAGCTTGATACGCGAAAGCAACCATGCTCGATGACTCTCCCGTAGTTTCGGAATGCCCGCGCCTAACATCGCAGCATGCTCCCCAGCAATCTCCTGCGCGTAGTCTAAAAAACTCTTCAACTTTAGACGACCATTGCAGTCCGTCTCACTATATCTTGTCTTGTAATGCTGTTCAAGAAAATTCATAAATACTATTCTCCTGCGGAAATCCCCGTAATATATCCGTATACACC
>CAVGNO010000008.1:0-2494 GCA_963630475.1 Blautia faecis
ATCCTGATTTTGGCAGCTCTAATCATTTTTTCACCTCTATATGTTTTTCAATGATTTTTGATGCAAATAATGTTATCTCATCGCGAATCGATGTCGTAGCGATGATTTCCGCTCGTCCGCACTGATGCATCACCCAAGTAATCAGCCGGAACTTGGTCATTTTCCCGACGTGGATTTCGCAGCCTCCATCTTCCAAAGGAACTACTCTCTGTTCAATGTGCAAAGGGCGTGTCTGGATGATTTTCGCCAGGTAATCATCGCAGCGGACGATAACATCTGTGACAACCTCACGGTCAAAGATACCCTCTTCGTTGGCTGTCGCCACAATCTTCGGTTCTGGGGTGAAATGCCATCCAGAGGGCACGACCGACTGCATCCTTGCCAGCGCAAGCGTCCGCATCTCCTTACGGGCATGGCAAAAGCCTTTTGCATACCAGACCCCATCAAAGAAAACCAAGACATGCGGTTCAAAATCACGTTCGCTGTCCTTGCCCTTGCTGTCCTTGTAGACTATGTGGCAAACTACATGATTTTGCCAGGCATAGAACAACGGCATGAATACATCTGCATTGATCTGCGCCTTGTTGGAAGGAATAACCACAAGGGAATCCACCTGGGTAGTATCCAGGAAACCGGGATTGTTGTTCGTCAGCAGAAAATTAACAGCGTCCCGAATCTGCTTCCGCATCGGCTGCGGGAAGATGTGTTCCGCAACTCTTGCGCCGAGCACGGCAGAAAGCATGCAGGAATCGTCAAAAATCTGCGGACAGCTGAATGTCCATTCGTGATGCTTTAGAAAATAACCGTTTCTGGAAACATCAAATGCAATTGGCGCGCCAAAGTCCTTTTTCAGTACACTGATATCTCTGGCAATTGTCTTTGGAGTGCAGGAGAGATTGAGGTTTTCGTCAAGATCAAGACGCCGCATTTCTTCTGCAAAGGAGGCACAATTGGGGTAGCGGTTTTCCTTCAACTGCGCTACCAGCCGAACCAGTCTCACCAATTGTTTTTTGCTTAACGGCATCTTTATCCCCTATTAACTTCTTGTTTTACTGCATACAATACACCATACCCTATGACATCTTGTGTCCTAGCAAAAGTTTTTTTGTTTTTGAACTAACTACCTGCTCAATTATGAATTCTTACTCTCTTTACGTGATATCCATAATTTATCCGCAAAATCGTGTAATGCGCCCCCCGATAACTCGTGGGGCATTACACAGCCTTGTCCCCCCCCCCACACTCGGATACCGCTTGTTCGTCGGCGCATGCCACTTGTTCTGTGCCCGAAGCGCAAGCTTCGGGAATGTATCTTGGTCATCGCCCCCGGTGTGAAAACGGGTTATTTGTTTGCAATTTTCGCGTATTTGGCGATAATGTTCTTTAATGCCGTGATGATAATTTTATATTATGCCATTTACGAAAAAGAGCATCATGAAAAAGCTACCTGTTTCATCAATTATAATTTTCATTGCGACTGCGTTAGTCTATGCGATTGGCGCGGCGACGCGTGCCGGCATCCCGGGCATGGTCTTTGATGCGATTCGCAGCGAATTGGGCTTCAGCGCATTTCAGACTGCAGGTATTGCGGGCAGTGGTGTTGCCGGTTGCATTGCATTTATCGGCATCTCAGGCATGTTAGTCGATAGATATGGCTGGAAGAATCTGATACTCTATGGCGTGTTTTTTCAAGTATTCGGCGCGTGGCTTATGCATAGTCAGAGCACGGTCGCGCTATTATGGCTTGGCGCATTCATCAATGGCGGCGGACGCACAATCGGCTATCTCGCGCTGCTCAAGCTCCTCGATACTGAATTTGACAAGCGGTTCTTTGCTGCACTCATCGGCTTTTTCTATATTTTCTCGTATGGCGGGACATTCTGCGGCACGACGCCATTTGAAGCGTTGTTGCATCATTTCAACTGGCATCAGCTACTCGCATTCAGCAACGTCATCACAATTGCACTGGGTGTGGTCATTGCATTTGCGCTCATCATTGGACGCATCAAACGCGCAAATGCCCAGATTGCGACAAATGCGCATAGCGTAGAACGCAAGAAATTTCCTTGGGCGGCACTCGGTGCGCAACTGAAACGGCGGCAATGCATGGCGGCATTTTTCTGCTGCGCTTGCGGAATTACCATCTTCTGGACTTTGCTGGGAGGACTGGGCAAGAAATTCCTCACCGATTGCGTCGGTGCGCCTGCCAGCATCCTCGGCGTCATGAATATCATCGTGATGATCGAGATGATTTTTGCGGGGACAATCAGCTTCCTGTGCGGGAATCGCCGCAAGCCATTTCAGCTCTTCGGCACTGCGGGATTATTCATTGGCACTACATTGCTGCTAGTGAGCGCATGTACGAGTGGCGATGTCGCAGTGCTGTGCTTCAAAATCGGCTTCCCCGCCATCGGCCTTGGCTACGGCATGACCGCAGTCAATATCACTGCGTGCCGCGAATTTGTCCCCAGAAGCTGTGCTGCCAGCGCGATTG
>CAVGNO010000008.1:2504-3975 GCA_963630475.1 Blautia faecis
GTCAATTTCTGCGCAAATATCGTGATGATTGTGCTGATGCAATTGGCGGGCTATCTCTTTGATGCGTTCCAAGGCGAAGCATTGACTGCGAGCCCGACGGCATTCCGCATCATCTTTGCACTCTACGCAGTGCTGTCATTCATCGGCGTTATCGCCGCGCTGTCTCTGCCGGAGACAAGAGGCCGCAATATGTGCGACTAGAATCAGGCGTTCTTCATAGCTATGGCTGAAACTAAAGAAAAATTAGCATTGCGGCTTGATTGGCCGCTAATCTACCTTACTGGGATTTTAATCACGCTTTATCTGACGTCGAATTTGATGTCGGTCAAGCTCGTGAAGATTTGGCCATTCGGGTGTTTTGATGCCGGGAGTGTGCTTTTCCCACTCGTCTATATGCTGGGTGATGTGCTCACGGAATTATGGGGATACCACACGGCGAAGCGCATCATTTGGCTCACATTCTTCTGCAATATCATCTTGACTTGCGGGACTGCGCTGGCAGTATGGATGCCGGCACCCGATTATGTGACCAGCAACGCGGACGCATACGGGATGGTCTTTGCGTATGTCCCGCGCATTGTCGTTGCGTCGCTTGCGGCATTCCTGTGCGGCGAGTTGAGCAACGCGTACTACATGGATAAAATTCGACGCTGGACGGGTGAGCGATGGCTATGGGTGCGTACAATCGGGAGCTCAATTCCGGGATATATTCTGGATAGCGCGGTTTTCATCATCATCGCGTTTGCAGGCACTGCGCCATGGCGTGACCTAGCAGTCATGTTCGCGATTCAATTCGCAATGAAGATGGGCATGGAAATTTTCCTTTCGACGCCAATGGCATACGCGCTTATCCTCGGATTGAAGAAATTCCGAATCAAAGCAACCATAATAGAGACATTATGAACAAGCTCCTTTTGTTTTTCCTTTTGGCTACTACTGCTCTTTTTGCAACTGACAAAGCTAGTGCGTCGTATGCGCCATTTGAGTTCCCCGATCGCGCATACATGCTCCTGGCCGTCAAAGCCGGAGACACCGTGACTTTGCCGCTTGAAGAGAATCCGACGACTGGTTACGCATGGGAATTGGATAATGCGAATCCCGCAGTGCTTTCGCTTGTCTCGTCCAAGTATTCGCAGCCAAAGCAAGAAGAAGGCGAGATGCCTTTATGCGGTGCGCCAGGCGTCAAGACATTCGTTTTGAAAGCCGCCAAAGCGGGTAGCACAACCCTGATTTTCAAATATCGCCGTGCTTGGGAGAAAGATGTCGCTCCAATAAAGCAAGTGACGGTGTTTATAACAATTCAACAATAGTTATTACACAGTATGCTCAAATTTTCGGAAAGTGATGCGGATGCGTTGAGCGCAAGCGCAAAATGCCTCCGCGACAATGGCGTCGCAATAATTCCTACCGAGACCGTTTATGGTCTGATGACGCGTTGGGATAATGACGCCGGCCGTGAACGCATTTATGC
>CAVGNO010000008.1:3985-12444 GCA_963630475.1 Blautia faecis
CATTTATGCTCTCAAGCATCGTCCGAAAAGCAAGCTGCTGCAAATGCTTGCGCCATCATACGAAGCCGCAGTCAAATTCGGCGTTGAAGACAGCGACGCATTGCGCAAGCTCTCAAGCGCATTCTGGCCGGGCGCACTGACCGTCGTCGCGCCAACCCAGGACCACACTGCGTCAATCGGCTTGCGCATCCCCGCGCATCCATTTGTCCTGCAACTGCTCCAAGCATGCGGATGTCCGCTAGCTGCGACGAGCGCGAATCTCTCGGGCGAGCCGGCGGCAATCGATTGCACGCATGCGCTTGCACATCTTGATGGCGAGCCGGATTTAGCGGTCGATGGCGGCATCATCACCGTCACTGGCGGCGCGGCTTCGACCGTAGTGTCATTATTGGGCGAGACGCCGGTGATCTTGCGTGAAGGCGTGATTACGCTTGCGCAGATCGCATCCGTGCTGGCATAACCACGGCCCCTCCCCGACATCACGCATTGCGAAAAACGTTTGCCAAGCGCGTCTCGCGCTGGCAAACGTTCTTCCCCGATTAATAAATCCAAGTCAAGCCATAATCATCGCGGAAGCATTGTCCGGCATTGCCGCTGGACGACATGCCTTTCAACACGCGATAGCTGAATGAGCCGCAATGGCCGTCAAAGAAGACCATATTGACGCCATCCTGACCGTTGTGCGCGCCGACAACATCGGTCGTCCAATTGTCGGCAAAGAACATCTCGCTACCAGAGGTTGCATCTGCCATCAACATCGTCTCGGAAGGATTTCCGCATTTCAGGATATCGCCCTTGAGGAAATAATAGTGCGTCTGCCCTTCACTGCCCCATGGTTGCTGTAACACACCGCCATTGGCACCGTATAAGTCATTCCATCCATAATTATTCAGATCACTAGAACGCCCCGGGCATTTCCAGAATTTTGGCGTGACGCCGCCACCGGTGACTTGCAAGGCGTACGCAGAATTGTCACCATCCTTGTTACCGCTAGCATTAGTAACAATTCCGGCATATTTGTTGATGAATCGTATCCAGAATTGACCGTGCCAATAATTCCCTTCACGCTCGCTGTTGATGTCATAAATGGTATAGCCGGGACTCTCGGCTAAATACATGTGGACATACGTCCCGATCTGCTTCAGATTGTTCACGCATGAGATGGACCGCGCTTTGTCACGCGCTTTGCTCAATGCCGGCAATAGCATTGACGCCAGAATAGCGATTATTGCTATTACAACCAACAACTCAATGAGCGTAAACGTCCAAGTTTTTTTTTGCAGACATATAAACTCCTTAAAACAAACAAGTTACACAAAAAAACAAACATACATCCCATTTTTTGCACTTTTATGGGAGGATGTAAAAATCTGGCAAAGTCGCAGCAATCGTCCGAGCGATTGTGTTTCTCGCATCTGCCGTAATTATAAAATATTGTGACATGCGATAAAATGGAAATAAAACGCATGACTAATGGAAAAAAGCATAGCCATGCGTCATAAAAACAACCAGCGCGCTTGCGGAGACTTCCGGACAAGCGCGCTGGTTGTTATACTGTGATTGCTGCGAAATTACTTTTCGAGGACAGCTTTGATACGGCGGATGCCACGTGAGGACGACTCTTCCTTGACAATGTGGAAATGTCCGAGCTCTGATGTATTATTAGCGTGCGGTCCGCCGCAGATTTCCTTGGAGAAATCGCCGATGGAGTACACTTTCACGCGATCGCCATATTTATTTTCGAAGATACCGATGGCGTTAGTCTTCTTCGCATCCTCGATGCTCATCTCTTCGCAAATCACCGGCAATTTGCGCTCAATTTGCTGATTGACGAGATCCTCGACGGCCTTGAGCTGCTCTGGCGTGAGCTTTTCCGGCCAGTTGAAGTCGAAGCGCAAGCGTTCTGCCGTGATATTGGAGCCGCACTGATGGACGTCCGTGGAGAGGATTGTGCGCAGTGCTTGATCGAGCAAGTGTGTCGCAGTATGCAATTGCGCAGTCGCTTCCGAGTGGTCGGCCAATCCGCCGTGGAATTTCTGTTCTGCGCCGGCTTGCGACTGCTTCTGGTGATCTTCTGCGGCTTTCTTAAAGCCCTCCATATCGACATCGAATCCGGCTTCCTTCGCCATCTCGACAGTCAGCTCAATCGGGAAGCCGTATGTCTCATAGAGATTGAATGCGTTCTTGCCGGAAATGCGCTTGTTAGTGACGAATTCGGGGACTTTCGCGATCAGCTTGTTGAATTCACGCGTGCCCTTTTCAAGCGCTTGCGCAAACTGCTTCTCTTCGCGGTCAAGCTCTTCGGTAATTGCCGCTTCACTCTGCTTGAGCTCCGGATAGAACTCGCTATATTGGTCGATAATCACTTTCGCAATCTTTGAGCAGAAGGGTTCGTTGATGCCCAGCTGACGCGCTTCACGGATTGCACGGCGAATCAGACGGCGCAACACATAGCCCTGATCGACATTGCCCGGGCGGACATGGTCAGCCAGCAGGAATGTCGAAGCACGCAAATGCTCGGCGACAATGCGCGCGGCGCGGTTGTTGTAATCGGCCTGCGGATTGCCGGAAATCTCCTGGATTTTAGCGAAGATTCCGCTGAACAGCTCGGTCTGATATGCGCTCTTGACGCCCTCCAGGAATGCAGTGACGCGCTCGACGCCCATGCCGGTATCGACATTCGGGTGTTCCAGCGGAATGTACTGTCCATCCATCGTCTTATTATACTGCATGAAGACGTCATTCCAGATTTCGACCCACTTGCCACAGCCGCAAGTCGGTCCGCAATTCGGGCCGCAATCCGGCTTATCCACCGGCACGAACATCTCGGTATCCGGACCGCACGGACCGGACTGGCCAGCCGGCCCCCACCAGTTGTCATCACGACCGAGGAAATAGATATTTTTCTCGAGAATGCCGTGCTTCTTCCAGATGTCAGCGGCTTCATTATCGCGCGGAACTGTGTCATCGCCGGCAAAGCAAGTGACTTTGATTTCTTCAGGCTTGAACCCCAGCTCCTCGGTGAGGAATTTGAAGGACATGTCAATTGCTTCTTCCTTGAAGTAGTCGCCGAGCGACCAGTTGCCCAGCATTTCAAAGAATGTCATGTGGAAGGGATCGCCGACTTCGTCAATATCGTTAGTGCGCAGACACTTCTGCACATCGGTCAGACGTTTGCCCATCGGATGCTTCTGTCCCAGCAAATAAGGGACGAGCGGATGCATGCCTGCCGTAGTAAAAAGGCATGTCGGGTCATTCTCCGGAATCAATGACGCACTCTTGATTTCCGCATGACCGTGTGCTTTGAAAAAATCCAGAAACAGCCGACGCAATTTCGCGGCATTCATGTTAGGACGCATTGTAGAAAAATTCTCCTTCCTGAAACAGATGATGATAATTATAGTGACGTACAAGCGCATAATTTACCGCAATAAAGCGGGACTGTTATGTGCCACCATTTTGTAGCGTCATTTCTTTTGCGCTGATTCCATGTCGTATGCAAAACGCCACATTTTTCCATTTATCCATCGGGATATTTCCATTTTTAACCATATCGCGATTGTCTATAATTACAGAAAATTCCATTTCTGTAACCTGGATCCGTGGAGTTAGAGAATTTTGCGTCAGAACTAGGAATTTCGAAGGAGCGTACCGGGAGTACGTGACAGAGAAATGACAAAGGTCGTGAGTGCGAATTTGCGGTTCTGGCGGCAAAGCGCCACACACGATGACGCGAAGCGTGCATGAGGCGTAGCCAACTACGCCGAATGTGCGCGACAAAGTCAGCGTGTGATGCCGCGCCGCCGACTGGATTGAAAATTCGCACTCATGACCGATTTATCACGCAAAAGAATCAACTCCACGGATTCAGGTGTCAATTCAACCTTCGCCACTCCCCCATACGCCAATGCTACGAAAGTTATCATTTATCCTGTTGCTATTCTGTATTTGCGGATTATTTGCCGCAGAGAAGGAGATTCTGCATTTAGACTTCACCAATCCGCACTATAAAGAGCTCATCACGCACGGCTGGGGGAATTACTCCATCGATGGCGATAAGATCAGGATGCATCCGGGTAGCGGCATGCGCACTGCGTTGCTACCGTGTAATAAAAACGAAACTATCCGCGTGACATTTACCGGCAAAGCGGACGGCGTTGTCGGCGAGGACTACAAAGTCGGGTGGTGCACGCTCAATTTCTTCGACGAAGCAAAGCAGGAATTTGCGCACGTCGATATCTGTTACTTGCGCGGCACAACCGAGCCGAAGACATTCGAGATGGAAAATGTCCCGACATCACGCGCGGCTTATTTTGCTGTGCAATTCTCCAACTCCGGAACTGCGGGCGTCGCCAGCTACAGTGACATCCATATCTACACTAACGACAAGATTGCCGACGAGCTAATTGCCGACAGCGATTTTGATGATTTGCTCGGCGTCAATTACTTCTTCCTCAAGCAAGGTGGAAAAGACTGGGATGGCTTTACATATTTCCCTGCAGGCGGCGAAGCGATTCTGGACACTACCGAACGCGTGACCGGCAGCAAGTCATTGCGCTTAAGCGGCGGCGGCGCAACTGTCGTCAGCCAGGAATTCCCCTACGACGGCGAGGAATTCATCTTCAGCGGATGGGTGCGTATCAGCGATGATTTCATGCCAGGGCCGCGCGCAGGCTGGGCAGGCGGCGGCATCCAGATTGTCGGACTGGATGACAAAAGCGTGCATGTCGCGCATCATGACCCGTGTCTGCTCACGCGGCCATCGCCATGGCGTTATTATGAATTCAAAATCACATTCCCGCCATCCGTGAAGAAAGTGCAGATTTTTGCGCGGCTCTTCGAGGGTGCGCAGGGGACTGTGTGGTTTGACCAGATTCGGATGCGGCGTCTGCCCTCCGGTGCAATCTTGCCCTTTAATCCACAGCAGAGTACGTTGAATATCGATGTGTCGCAATATGAGACCGCGCCAATCAACTATCGCACATGGGCGGGCATTGACGCACTGTATTGCAGCTGGTTGCAATTTGATTCCGTCCAGCAGACGCTGCCATGGATTAGAAAAGCGGGCATTGAGATGATTCGCATCCGCGAAATCAGCAATCTCCTCAAGATGTATCAATCTGACAATCCGGATGGCACGCCGAATTATACATTCAATCAATTCGACGACTTGATCGATATGCTCCTGGGATATGGCTTCATTCCCAATATCACAATTGACTCAACGCCGCGTGCGCTCGCTCGCGAAGGCAGCCTTCAATACACGTGGTGCAATCCGCAACCGCCAAATGACATGAAGAAATGGGGCGCATTCATCGAAGCAATCTTCCGCCACTGCGTCGAACGCTACGGTGTAAATGAACTCAATAAGTGGTATTGGGAAATCTGGAATGAGCCATGTCTGCCTTCCACTGGCGGCGGATACCAGGGCAGCACAGAGGACTTTGTCGCGTTGGCAACCGAAGTCTATTTAGCCGCTGAACGCGTCGAAAAGGACACTCCGGGTCTGCGCATACGCACGGGCATGACATCCGGCGGACAAGCAGGCGCAAGTGACGAATTCATCTTTGCGAAGCTCGCGGAGATCGGCAAGCTCCATTTGATTCGCCACCGCTCACGCCACTACTACAATGGCATCAGCGAAGGCATCAATATGCTGCCGTCACGCATCAAAGCGATGCAGGAGCAAGGCGCGCTCTATGGCGATACCAACTACGAGAGCGGCTGCACTGAATGGAATGGCACTGCAATGAGCAGCCCGCTCACCGACAAGCCGTGGTGCGCATCTTTAGCCATCAAGATGGTGAAAGTCTTCCTGGATTGCAAACTGGACTACTCGACATTCTTCAACCTCGTCATGCATCCAGAGATTGCGCACAAGGATCCGCAATTGTTTGCTCCAAACGGCGATTTAGCGATGTTTGCACGCACTAACGACTACAATCCAGATGGTTTCGGCACAATCAAAGCAGTCCCGAAGAGTGTCTATAACGCATTCGTCATGCTCAATGAGCTCAAAAGTGGCCATCGCCTGCCGGTTGAGCGTACGAGCGAACCGGTAGACGCAATTGCCGTGCGCATGGATGACGGCACAATCCGCATCATCCTGACTAGCTACGACGAAGACATCGGACGCCAGCCGTATACAACCAAAGTCACACTCAATTTCAAATCATCCGACGGCAAATACCGCTGTGTCAAAAATCTCGCATGCGACAACGAGCATGGCAATGCATTCGGCGAATGGGAAAAGCTCGGCAAACCGGGTTTGGGCGACCGTGATGCAATTGACAAGATTCTCGCCAAAGCGCTGTCGGTTGAGCTGCCCGTGCCGAATGTCATCAACCATGACGACGACAGCTTCAGCGTCGAAGTCGATTTACCTTCGCCTGGCATCCGCTTGCTGGAATTTTCTCCGCTTTAACACCAATCAGCTAACAACACAATACTATGCATCCGAATCAACTACCATTACCTACCGAGCAGCATCTCAAGTGGTTCGACCGCGAAATGGCCGTACTCATCCATCAGGATGTCGAAGTCTACGACAACCGTTACGAATGCGCTCATCCCGAGACATTGCCGCCTGCTGAAGTCTTCAATCCGACGCAATGCAACACCGATCAGTGGCTGGAATGCGCGGCCGCAGCCGGCTGCAAATCCGCCATCATGGTGACCAAGCATGCTTCCGGCTTCTGCCTCTTCCCGACATCAACATACAAGTACTCCATCGAGAGCTCGCCATGGAAAAATGGCAAAGGCGATATGGTCGCGGATTTTGTGAAATCGTGCGAAAAATATGGTCTGAAGCCCGGATTCTACTACAGCGTCTGCGACAACGACTACCTCGGCGTCGTCCACGGCAATGTCCGGCATGACGCACGCGTGACATGGGACGAATACGTCAAGATCGTCCTCACTCAATTGCGTGAGTTGTGGGGGCGCTATGGCGAAATGGGCGAACTGTGGTTTGACGGCCGGATGTGGCCAAATGCGCCGGAAGCCGACCGCGAAAAACTCGTCGCACTCGTCAATGAGCTGCAGCCCAACGCAATCTGCTTTGACGGCGATCCGTCATACGTAAAATCCGTGCGCTGTTGCATCAATGAAGATGGGCAGTGCCTGCGCTGGTCCAATGCGGGCTATGATAACCGCAGCTTGGATTATCTCAACAACATGCGCGGCATGCGCGATGGCCGTTATTACTGCCCGGTTGAAGCAATTTTCCCCAATCGCGACAACTATTCATTCTGGGCCGGATGGTTCTATCGCAAAGGCGAGGAGAGCTACTTGATGCGGCCAGTCGAAATGATTGAGCGCTATTACGACAGCGTTGGTCACAACACCACGCTCTCCATTGGCATGGTGATTGACAACCGCGGACTAGTTCCCGATCAGGATGCGGCGTATTTCAAAGAATTCGGCCGTCTTCTCAAAGAGCAATTTGCCAATAAGATCGGCACAATCGAAGGCAAGCCAGGCCAGCTCTGCTTTGAAATTCCCAATCCAGAGATGCGCGAAGTCAATCTCCTCGATTTGCATGAGGACATCCGTTTCGGCGAACGCATCAGCCGCTTCAAGCTGTATGGCATCACCAGCGCGGGCGAAGAAGTGCCGCTCACATTCGGTGATTCCATCGGACACCGCTTGCTTGAGCGCTTCCCAAAAGCATGCTATCCGGCATATCGCTTGCGCATCCTCGACAGCGTCGGCGAAACACACCTCAAGGATATGTCACTCTATCTGGCGCCACGCTACTAGCCAAAGCCACACAAAGTTGAATCCGTGAAGCCGCTCTTCCTGCCCTTCACGGATTCATGGGAAATATGAACAAAGTCATCACATACATCGCGCTATTTCTTGCACTCCTGTCGTATGCCGCAGAGAAGGAGATTCTGCGGTTGGATTTCCGCAATCCGCACATAAAGGAATTGATCAGCCACAGCTGGGGCAATTACAAATTTGACGGCGATAGCGTGGCAATACGGCATGGCAGCGGCTTGCGTACTGCGCTGCTTGCATGCAGTCAAAACGAAACCATCCGCGTGCGCTTCACCGGAAAAGCGGATGGAGTTGTCGGCGAGGATTATAAAGTCGGATGGTGCACTGTCAATTATTTCGACGAAGCGCATCAGGAATTCGGCCATACCGACATCTGTTATATGCGTGGCACGACCAATCCGCAAGTATTTGAAATTGAGCTAACGCCATCGGCACGCGCATCTTATTTTGCCGTCCAGTTCACCAATTCCGGCACTGAAGGCATCGCGACATATAGCGATGTCCATATCTACACCGCTGACCGCATCGCGGATGAATTGATCGCAGACAGCGATTTTGAAGACATCCTCGGCGTCAATTACTTCTTCTTCAAGCGCGGCGGAAAAGACTGGGATGGCTTTGAATACTTCCCAGAGAGTGGCGAAGCCGTGCAAGACGATGTCAATTACGTCACCGGA
>CAVGNO010000008.1:12454-16822 GCA_963630475.1 Blautia faecis
CACCGGAAGCAAGTCTTTGCGCTTAAGCGGCGGCGGCGCAACTGTCGTCAGCCAGGAATTCCCCTATCACGGCGAGGAATTCATCTTCAGCGGATGGGTCCGCATCAGCGAGGATTTCAAGCCTGGTCCGCGCGCTAGCTGGGCAGGCGGCGGCATACAAATTGTCGGGTTAGATGACAAAGGCGAGCATGTCGCACACTACGACCCATGCTTGCTCACTCATCCATCGCCATGGCGCTACTATGTACACAATATCACATTCCCCAAATCCGTAACGAAGATACAAGTCTTTGCACGGCTGTTCGAAGGCGCACAGGGCACGGTGTGGTTTGATCAGATTCGGATGCGGCGTTTGCCTGCCGGCGCTATCCTGCCGTTTAACGCAGACGCAAGCACTCTGGAAATAGATGCCGCCAAAGCGGAAGGCGCGCGCATCAACTACCGCACGTGGGCGGGAATTGACGCAAAATATGCGGCATGGTGGCTGCGTGACGACACACAACAGCTCATCCCATGGCTCAAGCGCGCCGGCTTTGAAATGATTCGCATCCGCGAAATCACGACTTCGCTGAATATGTATCCATACGATGAGCCAGACGGCACGCCGCATTACAATTTTGTGCAATTCGACAAAGTGCTGGACAGCATCGTCGGCAATGGTTTCATCCCCAATATCACGATCGATTCGACTCCAATGGCGTTGGAACACGAAGGGAAGCTTTTCTCGGGATGGAGCAACCCATATCCACCCTACGATATGAAGAAATGGGGCGCATTCATCGAAGCGATGTTCCGCCATTGCGTCGAGCGCTACGGCATCGATGAACTCAATAAGTGGTATTGGGAAATCTGGAATGAGCCATGCCTGCCTTCTACTGCCGGCGATTTCCGCGGCAGCGTCGAAGACTTTGTCGCACTCTCCACTGAAATCTATCTCGCTGTAGAACGCGTCGAAAAAAGCACGCCGGGCTTGCGCATGCGCATGGGCATGACATCCGGCGGCCAAGCCGGCGCAAGTGACGAATTCCTCTTTGCAAAGCTCGCGGAGCTAGGTAAGCTCAATCTGATTCGCCACCGTTCGCGCCACTACTACAATGGCATCAGCGAGGGCATCAGCATGCTGCCATCGCGCATCAAAGCGCTGCAGGAACAAGGCGCATCATACGGCGATGATGTCCACTACGAGAGCGGCTGCACCGAATGGAATGGCACTGCAATGTCCAGCCCGCATACCGACCGCCCATGGTGTGCGTCACTTGCAGTGAAAATGGTGAAGATATTTTTGGATTGCAAGCTGGATTACTCCACATTCTTCATCATCTACACTCACCCGGAAGCGCCTGCGCCGACCGAGATGTTCTCCCAAACCGGCGAGCTCTCCATGTTCACGCGCACGAACTATTACCGCAAAGGCGGATACAGCCTCGCAAAGAGCATTCCAAAGAGCGTCTACAATGCGTTTCTACTCCTCAACGAGCTCAAAGACGGTCACCGTTTGACCATTACGCGCACAAGCGAACCGGTGGATGCAATTGCAGTGCGAATGGACGACGGCACAATCCGCATTATCCTCACCAATTACGACGAGGATTTCCGCCGCCAACCCTACACCACCAAAGTCACGCTCAAACTCAAAAACACCGACGGGCTACAATACCGCTGTGTTAAAAATCTCGCTTGCGACAACGAGCACGGCAATGCATACGGCACTTGGGAAAAACTCGGACGCCCTGCAATCAGCGACAACGCAGCTGCAGAGAAAATCCTCGCAGAAGCGCTGCCGGCATCACTGCCATGTCCCGCAGTCATTGACAACGACAACGGCATCCTCACGCTCGAAATAGCTCTGCCGTCCCCCGGCATCAGACTGCTGGAACTACGTCCAGAGAAGTAATTCTTACCGCGCGCTACCTGCGCACAGTCACAAATGACAATAGCATGATGAACACGACGAGCAATGCGCGTAAATCGCGCGGCGCAGTTGCGTCATCATGCGTTGTCGCATCTTCGCCAGCAATCGGACGTGTGAGCTGGCGTATAATTTCGTCAGGCTGACAATACTCTAGGACGCTCTCGGAGAGCGGTGGGTTAAAGACGATGGGCTTGCGCACTGCGATATTGACGACTCCCGGTTGCAGGCCGTCCGTATTCGTTGCAATCTCCGGCGGCAATGTATCGCCGCAAACGAATTCATCAGCGGCTTTATTAACGCGGCCGGACAGCAGAATTTCGCGAATGAGCGGCAAGAATGACGTCGAGAGCGGCAAATCAGATGCATCACGCGCAATCCCGAATGTCGCGGCAAAGACTTCGCCACTGCCCGTTCTCTCACGCAATAGCGCAGGCGAATTATCCTCGAAGCTCATGAGCGCAGTACTATCTTTTGCGCACTTCACTTGCAGCCACTGCTGGATGATGCATTCAAACAGATCGCTAGTTCCCGGCGCACCAAACAACGCATTCAACGATGATTCTTTTGACAGTTGCGCAATGCCAGTAGTGCGCTTCTGCAAACTCAATGGCACACTCTTAAGGATATTGGCATGATTCAGTTGCCGCCATTGGGACAGCGCCGGCACTGCTGGCATATACAGCAGCGTTCCGCCAGCTTCCACGTATGTCTTTACCGCTTGCACTGCGTCCGGGAAATCCGGCACTTCAGTGAGGATTAGCGCATCCGGCGCACTCTTTAGCACTGACGGTAGCTCGTTTGATGCCACACACAGCACTTCGCATGGTGCGTTTTGACCATCGGCATGCGCACTCAATGCAGTCGCAATCAACCGTGATGCAACTGCACTGTCGCCTTTGTCACTTATTGCGTTATTTGCAACAACTACCATCGGGAGTGGCGCGCGGCCGGCAAAGAAGAATCGCTCATCATCGCAATGCAGCTCATCCGCATGCGCCAGCACAATTCGCCCAATTGGCGATGCTACGTCATCAATCATGAAGACCTCGCGCACTTCGCCCTTGGCGGGGATCGTTACTCCGCGCACGTCCATCTTTGCGTCGCCTAAATAGAGCTGAAGAGTGCGTTCCTGCGGTTGCATGCCGAAATTACGCACTGTCGCCATGACGCGCGTCTTGCCATTTGCACTCGCATTCACCGCAACACCAGTAATGCCGGCATTGCTTACAACGCTAGGTAATTTATGGATAGTCACTTTGAGTTCCTCGCCGCCACTAGGCAAGCTCTGTCCCCATTCGCCAGACTGCAAATCGCTGATGATGACTAATTCGCGCACAACTTCGTTGCCGCTTGCATTCAGCCAAGATAACGCTTGCGCAACCACATCCCTGGGATTGCCGGCCGCATAGCCGAATGCAAAGCCGTCTGACATGCTCAATTTCGCATTTTGCTCACGCACACGCGCAGTCGTGAAAAGCGCGCATTCACAATTGTCACTGGATAATGAGCGCACATATTTCTGCGCTTGCTGATAACGATCCGGCGCATTCATGCTCGCCGATGTGTCGATGATTACTGCACGGCGCGTGCCCTTCTCCGCCACAGCCAATGCATCTGGGATCTTCTGCCATTGCGGAGAAGCAAGTAATAGTGCCAACGCCGCCAATAGCAGCATCCGCAATGCCATCAGTAGCAATTCACGCAGTTGTCTGCGTCCTTGATGCGCAGCATGCGATGGGAGCAGAAAACGCGTAAGCGGAAAACGGATGCGTTTCTGCGGATGGCGATTGAGCAGATGCAAAATTGGCGGAATGACGCACAGCGTCAATAGCCATAATGCACCGGGATGTAACAACGTAATCACAAGCAGAAAATCTCACAATACATCTTCAACCACGACACACACGGATTCAATTTCTACTCTTCGCTGCGCAGCGACTCCGCCGGCGAGAATGCAGAAGCGTAAAGTGCGGGAATCAACGCAGCTAAAATACAGATTATCATCGCGGTCACAACGATGCGCACTAAATCAGATGGAGTTGTCAATGACGGAATTTGAGTTAGATGATACAATTCTGCAGGGAAGACATCGACGCCCATGACTGCGGAAAGAATGCGCGCAATCAGCGTGCGATAGTGCAATACCAGCAATCCCGCGATTGTCCCCAGCGCAGTGCCGATCATCCCGATAATCATGCCCTGGAAAAGGAAGATTCGGCCGACTGTCCAGGAGGAGATGCCGACCGCTTTCATAATACCAATCTCGCGTGTCTTCTTCACTGCTGCAGTAATCAGCGTTGCGGCAATTGCGAATGACGCGACGAGGACAATGAATGTCATCAGGAAGCTCATGAGATTTTTCTCACTCTGGAGCGTGTTGAAGAGCAGCTGATTTTTCTCCTGCCATGTAACAAAGCTCAACTGCGGAAATTTCTGCCGCATGCGCTGCACAAGCG
>CAVGNO010000008.1:16832-22943 GCA_963630475.1 Blautia faecis
ATCGGATCACGTACTGCGGCTTGAATGACATTCGCGCTGCCCCATTCGAGGCCGACCAAATCCGCAGCTTGGTCAATATGCATGACGATGATATTATCGTCGTAGTCGCTTACGCCCATTGAGTAGCAAGTCACGAGACGGCATTTTTCCGGCAGATACATTTCGTCCGGCTCGCTGATGTCGATTTGGCCATCTTCGCTCCATTTGATACCGCGCGTTAATTTCGCGGGTGAATGCACGAGGAATTCATCGCCAGGACGCAGTCCCAGCATGCGTGCCAAGCGACTTCCAATTGCGGCATCGCCCTCCCGGAATGGATCAACAGTGCGCTCGAAATGCTGCTGAATCGACGTCACTTGCGATTCGCGCTCCGGCAAAATTCCGCGGATGTACTTCGGATATACGGAATCGCGCAATTGCATGAGCGCAGAGCACTCCAATACAGGCGTCGCTTTCAGCCCCTCCGGTGCGGCAAACGCTTCGAGTTTCTCTATCACTTCCAGCGGCTCGGCAAAATATGAGTCGTATGCCGGCGTGATATTGAGATGCGCATCCATACTCATGATACCCTCTTTGATATCATGGTCAAAGCCAGCCATCACTGAAGTGACAATTATTAAGATAGCGACACCCAGCAGCGGCCCCAGCACAGACAGCAAGCTAATCACCGAAAGGAATGTGCGCTTCGGCTTCAAATAGCGTAATGCCAAAAAGATGTCTGTCGGTAAAATCATAAATCCGGCAAAAACTTACAGCAACTGTTTCTGATACCAACCGACATCATGCCAGCCGCCATTTTTATAACCGGCTTCGATAAAACGGCCGACAGCTTGAAAGCCCATCGCGATGTGCAGCTTTTCACTGGCGGGGTTGGGCAACGCCACGCAGCCAAATGCGTTGCGGAAGCCGCGTTTGCGTAGCTGATCGAGCAATTCGCTATAGAGAATGCGCCCCAGCCCATGTCCGGTTGCAGTATTCGCAAAATAGATTGAGAGCTCGGCACTCCACTGATATGCAGCGCGTTCGCGCAATGCATGCGCATAAGCATAGCCGATGATTGCGCCGCTAGCTTCGTCGATGCCGACAAGATACGGGTAGTGCGCACAAATTGAAGCAACGCGCTCACGGAATGCATCCGCGCTCGGCAATTCCGTCTCAAACGTGATATTGGTATCGATGTATTCCGCGTAGATTGCGCGAATTGCTTCCGAATCATCGATTGTCGCGGCACGAATCAACATATTAGCGATAGTCGGCTTCAAATGCGAAGAGATGGACGCGCTTTGCATCGTCATCCCACGACCGCACTGGCACTAAGCGAATTGCGTCGCAGTCGCATGCTTCAAAATTGACGATGCAGAGCCGGCGGCGATTTTCCTTCACGTCTGCGACGCACTGCCAATTGCCGTCATTACGCACTTCGATGCGGAATTCACGCGCGATTGTGCCGGGCAGATGCCGCAATGCATCATCCTCGGGAATACCTTCGATATTGCGCATCTTCTTCGGATCCGCAAAGTCGCTGTCAAAGACGACGCGGATGCAATTGACTTTTTCCGCGCTGTCGAATTCATAGCCGCAACAGTCGTCAAGCGCGATCCAAGCGCCATTGTCGCTTTCGCCAAGTGCGCGGTCGATGCCATTGCGCAATGCTTCGTGCGTGATGCGGCCACGCCGGCTAATTGCGCTGATTTTGCGCTCTGTGAATGGGATATACTGATCCTGATCCATCAGCGTATCGCGCAGTTCATCCAGATATTGATCGTAGACGCCGCGCGGCGAGACGCCGTGACGCACTGCGATTGCCGCAGCCGTGCCGACTGCCTGGCCAATCGTCGCGCAAGTGCCCATCACGCGCGTCGAGCTCAATGCGATATGCGTGCAGGAGATATTGCGCCCCGCAAAGAAGAGATTGCCGATATTGCGTGAATACAGTGAACGATACGGAATCCCGAATGGCGAAGGCGCAGGATTGAAAACTGTCGGCGGACCAGGATAATAGTATGCTTCGGGATGATGATTATCCATCGACCAGCCGCCATGGCAGACGGTGTCGGGGAAACGCCCTTCGGCTTCGACTTCGCGTTCGCAAAGGATGTGGTCGCCGACATAGCGGATATTTTCACGCTTGCCCGGCAATTTCCCGACCCAGTCCAATTCCCACTGCTTTGCACGGCCATTGGGATGATTTTTGATGTATTCCCAGCAGCCGTATGCAATCTTCAAGAGCTCATCGCGAATTTCATCCGCATCAGTGATTGTGTCTTTGATGCCGCCGAATTCCATCCACCAGAAATTCTCATGGCGCAATTCGAAGGAGACGCGTTCCTTGCGATTCGCCGTCGCATCAGTGTAATGATATGCCCAAGCCGGCGCAATGAATGGTCGATGCGGCGCATCAGTATGGCGCAACTGAATCATGATGGAATTGCCCATCGTCTTCGCGTCAGCCACTTCCGGCTCAATCGGCTCATCGAATTCCGCAGCCGCTTCACGTCCCGACCGATATTGCGCGCCGGACAAACGCAGGATGCTGTCACCCGAGCAGTCCGCAAAGAATTTGCCGAAGACTTCGTATTTCGTGTAGCTGTGCAGATTCCATGCTTTGACCGACCGTATCGCGCCATTTTCCATCGTCACGTCATTTACTGTCGTATTGAGCAGCAACGTGATATTCGGCTCATTCTTTACGACAGTATAGAGGACGTCATCCCAGATAGTAAAACGCAACGACGGATTCAGATAGTAATTCTCCAGCAGGATTTCCTCGAGAATTCCGCCTTCCTTCGCGTCACGACCGTGTGCGCCACACACCCACATGCGGATTTCGCTGGATGCATTGCCGCCCAGCATCGGCCGATCCTGAATCAAGACGACGCTTGCGCCATTGCGCGCAGCCGCTACCGCAGCACATACACCGGCTAATCCGCCACCGACAACGACAAAATCCGCATTGAGCGTTTTACTGGGGATGATCATAATGGAGGAGAAAAAAGTTTTGCTAGTTCAGGATGTCCAAGCCGATATCGACTGCAGGCGCAGAATGCGTCAATGCACCGGAGGAGACGTAGTCTAAACCGAGATCACGCAACGACGGCAAGCGTTCAAGCGTGATATTGCCGGATGCTTCAGTCTTGGCGCGGCCGGCGATAATCGAGATTGCCTCGCTCATCGTCTGATTCGACATATTATCGAGGAGGATATACTCGACGCCAGCTTCCGCTGCTGCGCGCACATCTGCAAGTGAGTCGGCTTCCACTTCAATTTCCAAATTCGGATACTTTTCGCGGCATGCCTGCACTGCGCGCGCAATGGAATTCGGACCGGTCAGCCGTGCCAATGCACGGTGGTTATCCTTGATCATGACGCGGTCATAGAGGCCAATGCGGTGATTTTGCGCACCGCCCATCAGTACTGCGTACTTTTCAACCAAGCGCAGTCCCGGAGTCGTCTTGCGTGTATCCAGCAATTTGGTATTGACGTCAGTGCCAAGCGCTTCGACATATTTGCGCGTCATTGTCGAAATACCGGAGAGCTGCTGGAGGATATTGAGCGCAGTACGCTCGCCCGTCAGAATCGCACGTGCATTGCCGGTGACCATCGCGACGCGGTCGCCGGCATCGCATTTTTCGCCGTCATGGACATACGCTTCAAATGTCACGTCCGCAGAAAGCTCGGCAAAAAGCGTCTTCAAAATCGGCAGACCGCAAATCACGCACGGCTGACGCGGAATAAAGAATGCCGTCGTGGTCTGCTCCGGCGGTACAATCGCAAGCGTCGTAGCATCGCCATTGCCGACGTCCTCCGTAATTGCGCGCTGGCAGAGATCGCGGATGATATTTTCGTTCAGATAATAGGGAAGTGGAGATGAAATACTGTGTGAAGACATAAGACTCCGTGTTTTGGACAATGACCTGATTTCTGAATCCGTGATTTCCTGTGCCATTAGCTCCGGGCATCATAGAAGCGCGTCATTGCCCAGAGTTAATCAGGGTTACTGTCATTCTTTTTGTTCATGTCTGGCGCAAAACTGCACAATGAGCACAATTGCAGTCATTGCTAGGACTTGTGCCAGAATCAGTGCAGCTCCAAATGGCGGGAGCCACAACAGCGCCAGTGCCCCCGCACCGGCGACAAATGAGAGAAGCCAGACCACCAGCACCGCTTGCGGGCGGCTCAAGCCGATCTGGGTGAAACGATGCGAAATATGGCGATTGTCACCAATATAAACCGGCTTATGAAGCCGGATGCGAATAATGACCACTGTCAATGCATCTATCAGCGGAATCGCGAGGATAAAAATCGGGATGAGCACTGGCAGAAAAGTCGGCGCGCTGGCCGGCCGGTAATAGCTGGTTAAAATCGAACTGATCGCCAGCAGATAGCCGAGGAAGTGACTGCCGCTGTCGCCCATGAAGATACGCGCAGGCGCACGGTTGAAATAGAGGAATCCCAATACTGCGCCAAGAGCAGCGCAATTGAACATTCCGACAAAGTACTGCTTGTGCAAAATTGCGACTAGCGCGAGGAAGAAGAATGCGATTGCGCCGGTTCCGCCTGCCAGCCCATCCATATTGTCGAAGAAATTAATTGCGTTGATGACAGTCGCAATCCACAACACAGTCAGAGTCCACGCGAGCCAGAATGGCAGTGTGCCCGGCAGTAACCGGAGACAGAAGCTGGCAGTCACTCCCGCAACAACGAATTGCCAAGCAAATTTTGTGCTTGCTTTCATCGCATGATGGTCATCCCGCAACCCCATCGCCATCAGCGCAGTCGCACAAGCCCATAAGAGCGCGAGCTTCCACCCGACTGAATGCAAGCCGCTTAACGCATTGCGGATTGACGCATCTGTCGTAAATTTTGCGGCTATCAACCCAGCAAAGACCGTGAATGAGAATGCAGCCCACATCGCGATGCCCCCCGCAACCGGCGTCGCAATGCGATGATTCTTATGCCCTTCGGATTTTGGGCGATCGACAAGTCCGCATCGCGGTGCGATACGCCGCGCAAGCGCAGTCAGCGCTAATCCGGCACTCAATGCAACTGCAAAACAGATGAAGAAAAGTGAGAGAGGCATCTTCGCTATCTGGATTGTATTAACCCTGCCAATTTATCCGTAACTTCTTCCGCTGTCATGCCATCAGTCACAATTGTAATTGCGTCGTCAGCGGGACGCAGCGGCGCAACTGCACGCGTCGAATCAATGCGATCGCGCTCTGCAATTGAAGCCGCGATGCTCTCCAGTGTCGCACCCGGCGGCACTTCACTTGCTTGCGCTAAACGCCGCCGCGCGCGCTCCATCGGCGTCGCAGTGACAAAGAATTTGTATTTTGCCGCAGGGAAGATCACAGTGCCAATATCCCGGCCTTCCATGATGACAATTCCCAGCGATCGGCATGTCCGCTGGCGTTCCAGCATCCAGTCGCGCACTTCAGGAATACGCGCAGTCTGGCTGACGACTGCCGCGACTTCGGGCTTGCGCAACTCGGCATTGGGCACTGGCGCGTCATTGAGAAACAGCTGCGGTTTGCCTTCGATGATGCGGTATTCGACATCGCATTGGGGCAATAACGCGACAACGCGCTCATCGTCTTTTCCCGGCACTGCACTATGCGCTAGGCAATACCACGCGACTGCGCGATACATATCGCCAGTGTTGATGTAGAATCCGCCGATTTTTGCCGCAAGCATGCGCGCGACAGTGCTTTTGCCAGCAGCCGCCGGCCCATCAATTGCGACTTGAAATTGCTCACTCATTTTTTCTGTGCCCCATCTTCCGCTGGCGTTGCATTCTGCGTTTTGTCACTATCAGGCTTCGTTACTTGCTTTACCGATGCGTCACTGCGCGAATTGTATTTGATAAACCGCTTGCCATCGTAGAATGTGATATAGAGCATCAATGCGATGAGCAGGAATGCAAATGTGTTGTAGAGCCAGGAGAATGCTTTGGCAGGCAAGCGCCGATGGCTCACCGCTTCTATTCCAGCAAAGACAATATGACCGCCATCCAATACGGGCAATGGCAGCAGATTCATGAATGCCAACGAGAATGTAATCAGGATGATAAATGCAAAACCGCCGCGGTAGCCCTCCGTCTGCAAACGGAAC
>CAVGNO010000008.1:22953-27761 GCA_963630475.1 Blautia faecis
ACCACAGCATCATCAGGATGCCGCCCGGACCGCTCATGTGCTTGAGACCGACTTGATTGCGCGGCGCATCAACTTGCTGCCCCGTCACAACGCCGCGCACTTTGGATGTCAGCGGCTTGAAGAGTAATCCCAGCGTACGCGTCGTCTGACCAATCACTTCCGTAAATTGCGTCCATGGATCGACATGCATCAGGATGCGCCCCGCACCGTCGCTTAACACGACGCCAATTGTGTAGCGTGCGGGACTGACGCTGTCATTGAGCTCCGGCGTCACAGTAAGACTTATCGGGTCATTTCCGCGCAAGCCAGTCATGACCATCTTCCGCCCATTGCTCGCCGCAGTGAATGCGATAAAGCTCTGGATGTCCGTGATATTCTCCGGTGATTCATTTTCGTATGCAACCGTGAGGAAACGGTCACCTGCACGAATTCCCGCGCGCTGCGCAGGCGTATCCTCCAGCACTTCTGATGCGCGCACTGCAGTGCCCATGCCAGTCAAGCGTTCGGGATTCGCATCGACTGCGGCGGCCTCCGCAGGAATCGCCAAACCATTAAGCGTCATCTCACGCCCGCCACGGCAAATCTGCACAGAGACGGTCTTGCCGGCAAGCACGCGCAACACGCGCCGCAAATCGCGCGCCGAGACTAGGTTTACGCCATCAAGCGCAAGCACTTGGTCATTCGTCTGCAACCCCGCTTGCGCAGCCGGCGTACCTTCCACGACATTGCCCAGCGTCATCGGCGGCGCAAACATGAAGAACGGGTAGCCCAGCCCTTCGACGGATGGATTGGATGCCGGTTCATACGCCACTTCGCGTTCCACGCCATCACGCACTACCGTCAGCTTGATATGCGATTTGTTATTGAGCAGATACTCCTGACGGAACTCATCCACGCCCTGCGAAAAATGCTTGTCATTGACAGCGATAATCCGGTCGCCTCTCCGCAAGCCCGCATTCCACTCCGGATTAGGCGTAGGAATCACTTTGATTTCTTCTTCCGGCGCATCTTTGCCACTGGATGCGACACGGCGCACACGCAATGTGAGTTCCTTCGGGCACTCCGTTGCATCCGGGAAAATTGCCGGCCACAAATAGCACACACTCGCCCATGTGAGCGAGCCGCCAACTACGCTTGCGCGCTCGATGTCTTTAATCGCCACGCCATCTATCGCCAAGACGATGTCGTCATCATCAAGTTTCTCTTCCGCAATACTAGTCGTAAGAAAGAGCGGCACATCCTGAATCACCATCGATGTCGCCGGTGCATTGCGCCATAATCCGACTCCCCACATGATTGCCGCCAGCACAAAGCCGAAAAGCACATTGAAAAGCGGTCCGGCAAATGCCGTCAATGCACGCGCAGAAGGCGATGCATGCGGCAGCGCTTTGCCATCCGAACTCTGCGGCGCATCTGTTGGATCCAATTGCGGTAAAGAGACATATCCGCCAAATGGCAATGCGCTGACAATGAAATCAATCCCACGATACTTGAAGCCCCAGAGCCGCGGTCCCATCCCGATCGAGAATTTCTCGACATGCAATCCACGCCAGACCGCAACAATCAAATGGCCGAATTCGTGAATGAATACACAAAAGCCAAAGAAAAATACAATGAAGATGACCTTCAATATAATGGATAATATGGAAAGCATGGATTATTTGTATGATATGGGGCTGATTCCCGGCCGGATGATGTGTTTACAACTTCATGAAACGCAATTTCCAGACTTTGAAAAATGCTTCAAAAAAGATTCGTCTGGACATCTTGGAGCTGCCGAGAGCACGCTCCAGGAACGTAATTGGGACTTCCTTCCAAGCCAAGCCTTTACGATACGCACGATACTTCATCTCAATTTGGAAGAGATACCCACGCGAAATGATATTATCCAAACCGATAGTCTCAAGCGCATGGCGGCTCCACAAGTTAAATCCGCCAGTCAAGTCGCGTATTGGGCAATGTAATACCAACCGCGAATACAATGACCCGCCTTTAGAGATAAAGTTCCGCAACCAACTCCAGCCGACGACTGACCCACCAGGGATATTGCGCGAACCTATCACGACGTCGCAACTCTCCGCAATATCCAGCAGCCGAGGAAGATCATCGGGGCGATGCGATGCATCAGCGTCCATCTCGAGAAAATGGTCGAAATCACGCGCTAATCCCCAAGCAAAGCCGTCGAGATACGCACTAGCCAACCCACTCTTCGCCGGCCGCTGCAGTAAGTATATCTTTCCGGGACGCTCCATGGCCATATGCTCGGCAAGCGCAGCCGTCCCATCCGGCGATGAATCATCGACAATGAGCACCGACACATCGGGTGCATTTTGAAACACCAACGGCAGTAGCCGCGGAAGATTCAACGCTTCGTTATACGTAGGAATAATTATTAAGCATCGCATGATGCCTTAATGTAACCCGAATCCGTGAAGTTGATTCTTTTGCGCGATAATCGGTCGTGATTGCGAATTTTTCAATCCAACCGTCGGCACACTATGCCGCAGAACCGAAAATTCGCACTCACGACCTCCGTCATTTCTCGGTCACGTACTCCAAGTACGCTCCGTCGAAATTCCTAATTCTGACGCAAAATTCTCTAACTTCACGAATCGAGGTCTATTTCTTCTTGAATACCGACTTGTCGGTGATTCCCAGCAATTCCTTCGCCCAGTCACGCAACTTGAACTTCTGAATCTTGCCAGATGCAGTCTGCGGGAAGTGATCGACGACAAAGAAATGCGCCGGCGTCTTGTAGAATGCAATGCGGTGACGGCAGAAATCGCGCAGATCCTCTTCGGTCAGATCCGTGACATCCTTTGCGGGGATGACGAATGCGCAGACAATTTCGCCGTACTTGTCATCAGGCGCACCAACGACTTCGCACTGCTCGACTCGCGGATTGGTCATCAGGAATTCCTCGATTTCGCGCGGATAGATATTCTCACCACCGCGGATAATCATATCCTTCAGACGGCCGGTAATGCGGTAGTAGCCGTCTTCATCGACTTCACCAATATCACCGGAGTGCAACCAGCCATCCTTATCGACAGCCTTCGCAGTCTCTTCAGGCATCTTGTAGTAGCCCTTCATGATATTGTAGCCACGGCAGCAAATCTCACCCGGAGTATTCGGCGGAACAACATCACCGGTGTCCGGATCAACAATCTTGACTTCGACACACGGCTGAACTGTTCCGACCGTAGTAACACGGTGCTCAAGCGTCTCATCCGTGCCCGACATGATGAATACCGGCGATGCCTCGGTCAAACCGTACGGAATCGTGATTTCCGGCATGTGCATGTCCTTGATCACACGCTGCATCAGCTCGGTCGGACAAAGCGACCCGGACATGATGCCAGTACGCAAACTCGACATGTCGAACATCTTGAACATCGGGTGGTTGAGCTCCGCATAGTACATCGTCGGCACGCCATACAATGCAGTCGCTT
Organism: Blautia faecis; assembly: GCA_963630475.1. Classification (GTDB taxonomy): domain Bacteria; phylum Verrucomicrobiota; class Lentisphaeria; order Oligosphaerales; family Oligosphaeraceae; genus CAKUJM01. The sequence goes on from CAVGNO010000008.1 coordinate 26,406, forward strand.
TCGCTTTCTGCACAGACGCCAATACGACGAGCGGATCAAACTGCTCGCACATCACCAGCGTGCCGCCATGGCTGAAGACCGCCATTACGCCCAGCACACAGCCGAAGCAGTGGAACAGCGGCACCGGAACGCATACGCGATCCTCGCATGTCAACTTCTGGCGCTCGCCAATGTAGAAGCCGTTGTTCAGAATATTGCGGTGCGTCAGCATTACGCCCTTCGGGAACCCAGTCGTCCCCGACGTATACTGCATATTCACGACGTCATAGTTGGAAATGCCCTGCTTGGCTTCCTCCAGCACTTCGTCTGAAATCGATTCACCCAACAGGAAGAGCTCGGCGGTCGTGTACATCCCGCGATACTTCTCCTGGCCGATGTAGATGACATTCTGCAAATAGGGCAGTTGCGCACTCTTGAGCTTGCCACGCGGACAAGTCTTCAGCTCCGGCACCAACTCGTAGACAATGTCCACATAGCTGACGTCACGCTGACCATCCACTATCGCCAGCAACTTCATGTCGGATTGCTTCAAGACATACTCGACTTCGTGAATCTTGTAGTTGGTGTTGATCGTAACCAACACCGCGCCAATCTTCGCCGTCGCAAACATGAATGTCAGCCATTCCGGCACATTGCGCGCCCAGACACCGACGTGGTCGCCGCGGCGAATGCCAATCGCCAACAAACCCTTCGCTAGGTCATCAGTACGCTTGTAGAAATCCGCATACGACCAGCACAGGTCGCGGTCCGGATACATGATGAACGGCCGATCCGGCTGCGTCGCCGCCAAATCGGCGAAAAATTCACCGATCGTCTTCTCGGTGAAGAGCTTCGCATCATAGATGTTACTCATGCTGCACCTCCATTAGTGCGGTGCATAGACGACTGCGAGAATACGCGCCGCCTTGCCACCGGCCGCATGGACATGGTGCGGCACAATGCTGTCATAGTAGATGCTTTGACCCGCTTGGAGATGATAAAGCTTGCGGCCATAATCAATCTCCAGCTCGCCATCGAGGACATACATGAATTCCTCGCCCTCGTGCGAAGAGACTTCGTAGTTGTTATTCGCTGGCGGATTGACGTCGATGATGAACGGCTCCATATTGCGGTCGGCTTTATTCGCCGCCAACGCATGGAAGACCAACCCGTTGCGATCGCCTGCGCCGACAAAACGCACGCCGTTGTCATTGGCTTTAGTGGGCGTGCTCACGACTGGACCAGTAATCGACGTGTCATCCAGGAATGTCCCCAGACGGCAACCAAGACCACGCGCAATCTTCAGCAACGGCGTGAGCGATGCCGCGACATCACCGGCCTCAATCTTCGTGATCTGCTCTGCGGACAGCCCAGTGC
>CAVGNO010000008.1:27771-28434 GCA_963630475.1 Blautia faecis
GCCCAGTGCGTTCGCTGAGCTCATCAATCGAGACACTGCGTAATTCGCGCAGCCCCTTGATCTTGCTTCCTACTGCATTATTTGCTGGCATATATGTATTCCTTAATGTTTAAGGTTGTTTTCGGTAACTGCCCAAAATATAAAACAAAATTACTACACTGTCGTAACTTGTCAAGCTCCTATATTAACGTTAATTACAAAATAATGCGTCAGAGCATGACAACGCGGTAATTCAACACGGACAATTATGCACATTGCGAGATGATAAATCCGGGTTATATTATCCCGTTTACGATTCACCACCGCTTTTTAACAAGTAAAAATCTGTATTTGTTTTAAGGAAAACACATGTCTGTAAAAATTCGTCTCCGTCGTACTGGTGCCTTGAGCGCCGCTTGCTGGCGTATTGTCGTCGCGGATGCCCGTTCTCCGCGTGACGGCCGTTTCATCGAAAACCTCGGTGTCTACGATCCGCGCCACAGCAGCGAGAAGCTGAACCTCGAGCGCGCCGAATACTGGCTGTCCGTCGGCGCTACCGCCAGCGACACTGTCAAGGCAATCATCAAACGCGCGAAGGAAGGCAAGCCGTTCCCGGCTGCACCGGCTCCGGTCAAGCACGCTGCTCCGGCTGCTAAAGTCATCAAGACCCAAGCTGCTGAGGAA
>CAVGNO010000009.1:0-6423 GCA_963630475.1 Blautia faecis
GCTTCGATTGCAGTATTGATGATTTCCATCGTCGGCAGCATCAGCCACATCACGGTCATGAATGTCTTCCAGAGGCAATCCAGCGGCAATGCGAACCAGATGACGGGGATGGCGATTACGCCAATCAGCAATTCCTGCCGAAATGCAGTGCCGGAGAGCATCACTTTCAAGCCCTGCATCGAGTATTTAGTTGCGGCCATCAGATGTGACAGCCCTTTATTGGTTGGGTGCATTTTGCGTTAATGTAGATAGAGTGCTTCAAAGAGCACCGGGATATACTTCCGCCGATCCGGCGCGATGGAGTACACGCCCAATTGACAGAGGTCGCCGGAATGCGTCTTGCTCAATTGCGCAGCCAGCTTTTCTGCCGAGTCGATTTTACTATCGTTGAACTGGACGATGATATCACCCCGTTTGATAATCTGGCGCCAGCGTGCATTCTGGATGGCGAAGAATGGCTCCGCAAGCACTTCGCTCACCATCAATCCCTCGAATTCATCAGGCACTCCCATTGCGCTACGCACTTGCGGTGTCAGTGGTTGCAGCTTCAATCCGAGACGGGTTGCGAAGAGCAGTTCTTGCGGCACGTCAGCTACTATAATATTGTAATTCTGCCCCTTGTCAGTTGTGAAGATTACTTTTTGACCAGCTTTCATCTGCCATAGCATCCGGCTCATCTCAATTGGTCGCGTCACACTCTTGCCGTCGATTGCGGCAATCACATCGCCCTCGTGCAATCCGGCTTTTGCAAGTGGGCTGTCCTCAACAATTTCCGGCAGGATCACGCCGCCACCCGGTGCACGCTGCAATACTGCATTCGGCGGCAGACCGAGAAAACCCGAAGTAAAATGCGATGGCTTCATCCAGTAGGAGAGGAATTGCTCGATACGCGCAAGCGGAATTGCAAAGCAGATGCCCTGCGCATCCGCGCGAATCGCCAAGTTGATGCCGATCAGCTGGCCGTCCAGATTGACTAGCGGTCCGCCGGAGTTGCCGGGGTTAATTGCGGCATCCGTCTGCAAAATATCGTCGAAGGAGACATCTTCCTCGGTAAATGAGCGGTTGAATGCCGAGAGGACACCCTGCGACACCGAGTGCTCCAGCCCGAATGGATTGCCAATCGCAATCACGCTCTCGCCTAACAGCAAGTCGTTGCAACGCGCAAATTCCGCCGCACTCAGCGTCGATGCATCGAAATCGCCCTGCAATTGAAGCAGACAGAGGTCATTCGGCATGTCATAGCCCACGACTTTCGCCGGGTAAGAATTGCCATTCCAGAGCCGCACTTCAATTTGCGGAGCACGCCGTACGACATGCGAGTTGGTCAAAATCAATCCATGCGCATCAATCAGTACGCCGGATCCCAGCGGCGAGTACTGCATCGTCTTGGTCACACCGCGCGCACGCCCGAAGAATTCCGTGAAGAACATATTGAAGGGGTCGTTGACTTGAATAATCTCCTGACGCGTCCCGATATTGACAACCCACGGCAGCGCTTTTTTCACTGCGCGCACTGCCGGCGTCAAGCGCTGTTGCGACGGTTTTAGTTCTTCCTCGCAAAATGCATTGAAACTATTTGAAATTAATGTACTAATTATTAATGTTATTAACAGATTTGAATACTGAAAAATTCTTGTCATATTAACCTCCATTACCGAACGCGTACACCGATAATAGAGTGAGAAGTCACTTGAAAAGTTCCCCTGTAGCCTACCATAAAACTATGCATTGCAGATTCTCCGAGCGCTTCCTGCAGATTATGTGGAATGAGCGGCTGATCTCGCTGCGCGCCAGCACGACGGATCACCGCGCAGTGCGTGTGCTCTCGACGGGCATCTGGAACCGCTGTGCCGGGCCGGATTTCTCCAATGCGGCAATTCTCCTCGACAACGAATTATGCCGCGGAGATGTCGAAGTGCATCGCTATGCATCGGAGTGGTTTACTCATGGGCATGACAATGACCCGCGTTATAATCAAGTCTGCCTGCATGTCGTCTGGCAGAATGACTTGTCGCCGGATGCGCCGCATCAGACTGCGCTACCGACACTGGAGCTCTCGCACTGCCTGCAGCGCGGATGGCGTCAAGTCCTGGATCAAGTCGAAGCGGCATTTTATCCCCATGCACGCGAAGTGCCGCCGGGCTCGTGTGCAATGCGCTGGGCGCTCACCGATGACGATGCGTTAAGCGGGATACTGGGAGCGGCGGGCGTCGCACGGCTGATGCGGCGTGGTGCGCAGATTATACGCGAGAGTGCGCTCACCGCAATCGACCAAGTCCTCTATGAGTACTTTTTTGATGCGCTAGGCTATTCATCCAACCGCCGTCAATTTCGCACATTAGCGCAATCGCTGCCGCTTGATACATTGCGTCAATGCGACAATTTTGACATGGCGGGCGCGATTCTCTTCGGCACTGCGGGGCTGCTGCCGGATTCGACGCGCAGTGACATCGTGCCGCCATTGCAGGATTGGGTGCGCAATGCGTGGCATTACTGGTGGCAAAGCGGCCGTCAGCCAGTCGCTATCGCATGGAATACCAGCGGCGCGCGGCCACTCAACAGCATCTTCAGGCGCCTCGCCGGCGGACTCTTCTGGCTGCGGCAATGCAATTTTTCGCCAGCGCACTGGTTAGCGCAATGCGTCAGCGATGCATCCGGCAATCCATCGCGGTTACTGCGCGCGCTCAACAGATGCGCATCAGAGGATGCATCATGGCGGCAATGCTATGATTTTCACCGGCGCATCAATCAGCCGGCCGCATTACTGGGCAGTAGCCGCATCACGGACATCGTCACCAACATCTGGTTGCCATATCTTGCTGCGCATGCAGAATACGAGCGCAATGAGGATTCCCTACAATGCATACAGCAAGCGATGAAGCTTCTGCCGCGTCAGCACTCGAATTTACTGCTCGACGAAGCATGCCATCGTTTTCTCACGCCGCCCTCGCGCGAAAAACAGATATTGCGTCATGCCATTCAGCAGCAAGGCATGATGGACATCTATCAGAAATTCTGCCTCGCGCTCAATCATGACTGCAATGAATGCCCATTTGTCTCCCGCAATTCATCAGGATGAAATCAGCAATATTTTTGAGTTGCTATCTCGCTAATGGCATCCGGAATATTAAGTTAAGTGCATCTACGAAAAACGAGGAGAATTCTGCATGCACAAATTATTACTGATTTCTGTACTGGCGTTTAGCTCAATGCTATTTGCCCAGACCCAAAATGTCAATCAACAACTGCAGCGCACGATGAGTACGGTCGCAGGGATGCGTTCCGACTTGGACAGCGCAAACGACCGCATTGTGCAGCTCAATGCGCGCATTGAAACGCTCGAGGAGCAGCTCAATGCACGTGAGCGCCGCATCAAACAGCTCGAAGAGCAAGTCGCGGCAATGAACAACAGCATCCAGGATATCAACCGGCTCGTCGAGTCACGCATCAACGGCATCCAGAAGAGCATCGAAAATGACCAACAGCTGCGCAGAAAGGAAATCGACGGCATCGCACGGGACATCCGCAATTCGCAGCGCCAAGCCGCTACGCCTGCATATACCGGCGACTATATCGAGCTGCAAGTGCAGCAAGGCGAAACTCTCGGCAAGATTGCACGCACTGCCGGCGTGTCCGTAAAATCCATCATGGAACTAAATGGCATCAAGGACGCCGATCACTTGCGCGCCGGTCAAACAATCAAGATCCCAAAGTAATAATGTCAGAAGAATTTATTGCAGACAGCGGCGACGCGCTGCGCCGTGGCCACACCGGCTATGTCGCATTGCTCGGCCGCCCAAATACCGGCAAATCGACATTTCTGAATACGGTCCTGGACTGCCATATTGCGGCAGTCTCCAGCAAACCACAGACAACACGGCGATCGATGCTCGGCATCTACAGCGATGACGACGCACAAATCGTCTTTCTCGATGCGCCAGGCGTCCACCCCGGCCACATCGCGATTGATGAAGCGATGGACGCATCTGTCAAGCGCGTATTGGAAGACGCCGATGTCGTAGTATGCCTCGTCGATCCGACGCGTGCGCCGGGCGAAGAGGACCGCATGGTCGCTGAGCTTGCGGCAAATTGCAAAAAGACGACCGTCGTCGTCTTCAACAAATGCGACGTGAGCACGCCAGAGCAACGGCGCGAGAGTCTGGATTTCTACCGTCAATTCATCCCGGATTGCGATCCGTTGCTCATGACTGCGACTGCGCGTGAGAGCGCAAAGCTGCTTATCGAACGCTTGAAGTCGCTTCTGCCCATCGACTTGTTTCTCTATGATCCCGATGAAGTCACGACAGTTTACGAACGCGACATCGCGGCCGAGCTCATCCGCGAGACGCTCCTCGAACGCTTGCGCAATGAAATTCCACACAGCATCGCGGTGACTATCGATACGTGGAAAGCAAACGATCGCGAAGTGCATATTGAAGCGACGCTCAACTTGGAGCGCGAAGCGCACAAGCCGATTTTAATCGGACAAGGCGGGCGTATGATCAAATCGTTGCGTCATGCCGCTGCGCAGAAGATTGCGCAGCTTTGCGAAGGCAAGCGCATCTCCCTCGATCTCTTCATCAAGATTGTGCCCAATTGGCGCAAGCGCAAGCAATTCCTCAAGGAAATCAACTTGATCGAATAGCACACATGGCATTGCGTGCGTTATTGCAATCATTCGAGGACTTCATTATTCCGCCACTCTGCCCGGCATGCCGCAATGCATTGGCGCTCTCCTCGGACGCACGGACATTATGCGAAGACTGCACACGGAAGATTCTGCCATTCGACGAGAAGCAGCCGCGCTGTACAGTCTGCGGCGGACTTAATGACACGATAGTTGCGTGCTGCCGCGAATGCGCAGAGCATCCCAAGCCGTGGTTTCGCGGTGTGTCGGTATTCCCATACGATGGCGCCGGCGGCGACCTGGTCCGCGCATTCAAATATAACCGCCGCACCGAGCTTGCGCCATATCTGGGCGCAATGATGGCAAATGCATGGCAAAAACACGGCGCGCCGGCCAGACCGCAAATCGTCGTGCCAATTCCACTGCATTGGACGCGACGGATCAGCCGCGGCTTTAACCAAGCGGAGCTGCTTGCACGCGAAATCGCCAATGCCCTTGCGCTGGATTGCCAAAATAGCCTGTGTCGCAAACGCCGCACCGGTCATCAAGCACGCCTCGATGCAAGCCAGCGCCTCAAAAATCTACGCGGCGGCTTCGCAGTGCGCAACGCCAGCCGCGTTGCAAATAAATCGATATTATTGGTCGATGATGTATATACTACCGGATCAACACTTACCGCAGCAGCCGAAGCACTATTGCATGCCGGCGCAAACGAAGTAAGCGTCATCACAGTCGCACGCGCATGATAAAATCAGAAACATAACAAACGTCCTGCCTTCCCGAGGGGGGACGCAGGACGTTCTTTCAACTTAAGATGCCAATCGATTAGTTACCGTAGACGACTGTGCGGTAAGTAGCGAGGATACCGAGGATATTCTCGACTTCCCAATCGACGTAGACGATTTCGGTGATGCCTGCGTTCTTGCAAGCGGCGTCGATGCTGGAGTCACCCTGGACGATCAGCGCGAGCAGCTGCTTGGATTCAGCAGTACCCTTCTTGGTCCACTTGCCCTTCACCGGACCAGTTGCAACCGGCAGGGAAGTCTTGGTGTAGCCCATACCCACCGGGTAGTAGGTCGCGCAACCAGTAGAGAGCAGTCCGAGCATTGCGACTGCGAGGAACAAAGCCAAAGCCTTCTTCATTATAATATTCTCCTTATCTAGGTTTGTAACAGCAACGCAGTACTGACTATGTGTTGTACTGTGGGAATTCTCTGCTGTTATCTGCCATAATGTAGCGCATATTCATCTCTTGAAACCACGGAGTTGATGTTTTTGCGCTATAATCATTCATGAGAGCGAAATTTCTGCCGCATGCGTTTACTTTTCCACAATAATTTTTCCGCGTGAGATATCGGCGATGCGGCGAATAAACTGGTCGGCGCGGTCGGCGGGCAATTCGCCCTGCACGGCATAGCCGTTGGCGTCATAACTGCCGTTTGCTATATCAAATTCGTATTCGGCAAATACGCGTTGTGCGCTTTCGATGAGCGGATATGGCACTGTGAATGCGAGCGAGCGCATATCAATAATTTCGCGGATTTTCGCATTTTCGATTACGCATTTAGCGCAATCCGAATAAGCATGGACGAGTCCGCCAGTGCCAAGCTTCGTGCCGCCAAACCAGCGCGTTACAGTCAGTACGACATTGGTGATCTGGCTGCCTTTGAGCACTTCCAGGACAGGTCGTCCTGCAGTGCCGGCGGGTTCTCCGTCATCCGAGCAACCGAGAATTGCGGCTGACGGCCCGGCGGCCATTGCGTGTACGACATGCGTTGCGTCAGGATATTTTAAGC
>CAVGNO010000009.1:6433-8123 GCA_963630475.1 Blautia faecis
TCGGCAGTGCTATTTGCACTTAACAACTCGCCGAGGAAACGCGATCCCTTAATCATCAGCGTATATGGTTCAGCCGCAAGCAATGCATACATTTGCGCATTACTCCTTTTTCTTTGCTAACGGCTGTGTGGGTTTGCGAATCAGCAGTACAATTGCGGCGGCGATGCCATAGCAGAGCAGGAAGCCGATTGCACCGCTGATAAATGGCGACAAATGCACGACATTTTCCGGCAAGTGCTCCGCAAGCAACGGATTGAGCACCGCTTGCGCTAAGTATCCGCCGGCGACACCGCATGCGACACACATTATCGCGCCAATGATCTTGAAGATATAGAGGCTGAGGCGTATGACAAGATACAAAAACAGCAATGCCGCGAAGCCGATCAGCAGCCACTTCCACCAATCGAGGCGATAATCGCCAGTGAGCGCCAACGCACTGTTTAGCGCGGAGACTTCCTGCGCGGCCTCATCACCGGCATTTTCAATTGCACTTTGATTATTCATTCCGGACTACTGTGCCGAAGAGGCTTCGATCATATTTCTCATTATCCCCATGAGCTGATCCAGCGAAGCAGGCTTGAGCAACGTCGCGTCGAATTCCTCATTTTCATTATTGAAGAGGATGTCGGCGGTGACTGCGACGACTTTTGTCTTTGCCAGCGCGGGAATAGCGCGAATATTTCGCACTAAATCGAAGCCGCTCATACCCGGCATGCGCAAGTCGGTGAAGACGATGTCGAATTTATGATTTTGCATCAAATCCAGCGCTTCCTGCCCAGAAGATGCTTTCTTGACAGGAATTCCACGCGACTTGAACATTGCTTCAAAGACACGCAAGTTGATTGATGAGTCATCGACTAGCAGGATTTCGGGAATCTTGTGTAGCAGCGGCGTCTCGGCAGCTGAAGTCGCGGTATTGCTTGTGGGCACAGCTGCAATCTTGACATTGTTGAGCACAAACGTGAAGCATGATCCTTCATTCAGCTTGCTCTTCAATGAGAGCTGTCCGCCCATCAATTTTGCCAGACGCGCGGAGATAGTCAAGCCAAGACCAGTGCCCTTCTTTGCTTCATAGCCATTTTCGGATTGCACAAATGGCTTGAATACTTGCGCTTGCATATTATCCGAGATGCCGCGGCCTGTATCGCTGACCGAGAATGTCAATGTCCCGTCTTTGAATTCGGCTTTCACCGTCACTGTGCCGTTGTCGGTGTATTTGATCGCATTTCCCACCAGATTGACGAGGATTTGGCGCACATAGCGTGCATCCAGCATCAATATCGGCATATCTTGCGAGCTCTCAAAAGTCATCTCCAGCGATTTATCCAATGCCATCTGGCGATAAGTCAGCCGCAATTCTTCGAGCGTAGCATTGACATTGGTTGGCACAAGCACGACTTTGGTCTGCTCGGACTCAATCTTTGAGAAGTCGAGGATGTTATTGATGAGGCCAAGCAACGATTTTGCCGCATAATGGATTCCGGCGACATAGTCGCGCTGTTCGACTGGCAGATTCGCATTACTGCCGAGCAATTCGGAATAGCCAATCACCGCGTTCAACGGCGTACGTAGCTCATGGCTCATCGTCGCGAGGAATGTCGCTTTCGCGCGCGATGCCGTCTGTGCTTCATCACGCGCAGTCAAAATCACATTGACATATTCCTGGCGCAACAGAATCAACTCGATCATC
>CAVGNO010000009.1:8133-19360 GCA_963630475.1 Blautia faecis
GATCATCTTCGCGATAGTCGGAATGACTTGCTTCTGGGTATTTGAGAGAATGCCCGGTCTGCGCTTAAAGACCAGTCCCCAAATCCCCCACGGCTTGCCGTGCAAGTAGATTTCCATCACATACATGTGCTTGATGCCGCATTCGCGTATCACTTCCAGCCACTCGCGTTCGCCGCGCGATTTTGGCCGTGCGCGCTCGGCATCGGTCTGTCCATCCGAGTCCGGCATATACTCAATGAGTTTATTGTCGTGGACATGCATAAACCAGTTGCCCAGCCGGGACTGATATTTTTTGATAAAGTTCGTGATGACTGGTTCTACGCCACGCGCGCAGTATTCTTCTACTAACGACGGCGCTGCGTCTGCGCCATTATAGCGAATTAAGTAGCAGCGGTCGCCGTGGAAATGGTCGCAGAAGAGCCGCAATATGGTCGAGAAGGACGCGCTCGCATTATTCTCCGGCAGCACCGCTGCCATGCATTCCTTCTGGATTTTCTCATTCAATGTGAGATTATGCAAGTCATCGATATCAATTGACGTGCCCAAAACACATGGTTCATGGAAGATTCCATCCGGCAACCGGACAAAATTTGCAATCTGATGGCGGCCATGCTTTTCATATTCAACAGTACGGGACGAGCCATAAGCCATGACTTCATGAATCGGATCACGCAGGAATTTATAGAGTTCGCCCAGCACTTCGTGCATTTTCCTCGGCTGATGACCGAATAACGTATTGTCACCCCACACGACTTCTGTTCCGTCATGATAAAGCAGGATTTCGTCGTTGAAATTAACGACGAGGATGCGCATTTTCAAACTGAGGAATACATTGCGCAGCCGGCGCAGCATCTGGCGATAGTGCACGCCCGTGATAATTGCGCTGATTGCAATCAACAGCAGGCAGATACTGGTTGCGATAAAGAGGAAGATATACTCGCGGTGCAATTCCATGAATGTCTCGGTATGACCGAGGACTTTGGCGTTTGCCGGTACATAGTCGTGCGACAAGCCGTAGTGTTCCAGCATCGACTCCTTCAGATAGAGCTTGCAGCTCAATGGGCGGCGGTCACGAATCGGCGCAGCATTAGCAATCAGCCGCATCGTCAATTCGGCAGCGGCGACACCTGTCTCGGTGCCATCCTCCATATATCCGCCTATCGTGCGATAGCGCAACAGCGAGCTGTGCATGATAAACAGCGGCAAGTCATGTCCCTGCGTGCCAATCGCATTAAGCAGCTGCAGAATTGAAGATGCATTAACGGCTTTCTGGTTATACCATCCCTGGAATAAAATCACCGTATCATCATGAAAATTTGAGATATACTCGAGCAGCTCATCCGTACTCATCTTTGAATTATCGGGAATGAGCAGCCGCATTGCGGGATAATTGCGATGCGCTTCAATTGCAGCTTTGCGGCACTCCGCGCCATCTAGATTCCAATTAGTCAGCAGGATGATATTATTGCGTTTTGGAAAGAGCTGATGCACTAGCCGGATATTCTTTTCCACCGGCTGTTCAAAGAAAAGATAGTGGAGATTTTTGCGGCGCGGCACACTAGATCTGATACTCTGCGGCAAATCACAAGCGATTACCGAGACATCCGCCGGAAATTCGTCAATGTGATCCTGAATCAAGTCCAATGCAGGCCCAGAGAAGGAGACCACGACTTGATACTTCCCCTGACGAATCGCATCCAGATAGCCCTCCAACTCTGAAACCTTATCCGGAGTATACGGCGGATAGCTGCTGTCCAAATAATACTGATCGACAAAATACGACTCGCCAGAACGATTGAGCTGCTCCATGAAGCTGCTGCTCATCTGGTAATACTGCACTTGCGACGCGTTAAATGGCGACAAAAGCAAAATACGCGCGGGGGGGCAGATCTCCAGTTTGTCCGCAGATTGACTATGCGCAGACAAACCGCATACGAAAAGGATGAACAGCAGTAGAACTCGCATTGCTACTTTGATGTGATATTAGACGTGATACGAATGACGCAGCACGATTACATGCTCTCCAGCGTGCCGATTGTCATCGTGTGCAATCCATCGCCAATGACATCACGGACGATGCGGCAGAGTGCGCCGCGTGCGCGCATAAGGTCGGCAGAGCCGGCATTCTTGACCGGGCAGTGGCTGTAGAAGCTGCTGAAATCCTTCGCCAGATCCAGCAGATATGCGGCTAGGACAGATGAATCCAGATCACGTGCGGCTTTCTGGATTACATCGCCATATTTTGCGCAGCGCAAAGCCAGCCGACGTTCAGTCGGATCGCACAGCAGCGACCAATCCGGTGAAGATGCGTCTCCATTCATCACGGCAGCCAGTTCCGGCTGGCGGAGCATCGATGCGATACGCGCGTATGCATAGAGGACATACGGCCCAGTATCGCCCTCGAATTTAATTGCCGCTTTCGGATCGAACATAATCGTCGTCCGCGGTGACACTTTCAGGAGCATGAATTTCAGCGCAGCCATGGAGATTACTGCAGCGCGCTGTTCCAAATCCTCCGGTGCGGACGCGCCTTCCGGCACACGCGCAAGCGTCGCTTCGCGCGCAAGATTCGCCATTTCGTCAAAGAGGTCATCTGCATCGACAACTGTCCCTTCGCGGGATTTCATCTTGCCGGTTGGCAGATTGACCATTCCGTATGCCATGTGAGTCAAGTGTTTTGCCCACGGGTAGCCAAGTGCGCTCAAGATATTGAAGAGCACTTTGAAGTGGTAGATTTGTTCATCGCCGACCACCCAGATCTGCTGATCGGGGTCATAGTCGTGCTGTTTGAGCAAAGTCGTACCGATGTCCTGAGTGATATAGACGCTCGTGCCATCCGAGCGCAGGACGACTTTTGTCCCCAGCGACGGATCCTTGAAATCGATAATCACTGCGCCATCTTCGCGGCGTGTGAAGACTCCGCGCGCCAAGCCTTCCGCAATAATGTCCTTCCCTAGCTTATAGGTCTGGCTCTCCAGATAGAGGTGGTCGAACTTGATTCCCATGCGCTCATACGTCGCGGCAAAGCCCTGGAAGACCCACTCGTTCATCTTCTGCCACAGTGCGCGCACTGCGGGATCGCCGGCCTCCCAGTCCTGGAGCATTTTTGCCGTCGCTTGGCCAATCTCGGTTTTGAGAAAGAGCGCGTCTTTATCTTCAGCAGCCAATTCGGGATGCGCAGCGCGTAATTCGTCGATTTGCTGCGTCAATTCCTGGTTATAGCGCACATAGAAATCGCCGACCAGATGATCGCCTTTTTTGCCGACCGATTCCGGAGTAATGCCATTGCCAAAGCGCTGATATGCAATCATCGATTTGCAAATATGGATGCCGCGGTCATTGACCAGATTGACTTGCGTCACTTTATGTCCCGCGCGTTTCAAAATTGACGCAGTGCACATGCCGATGCTGTTGTTGCGCACATGACCGAGATGCTGCGGCTTGTTGGTATTCGGCGCGGAAAATTCAATCAAGATCTTGCGCTGTTCATCCGCAGGCAATAACGCTGCATCCATCAGCGCTTGCTCATCCGCAACCGTGTCACGCATCAAAGCCGAAGGCTTCATCGTGATATTGACAAATGCCTTCGCGACCTCGGCATTCTGAATATCGTCATGAGACGCAAGAAATTCCGCGACTTGCGCCGCTAATTGCATCGGATTGGTGCGCAACGGCTTCGCTAACGGAAAACAGGAAATCGTCACATCGCCATCAAAGCCCGCGGGACACAACTCCGCAACCGGCATCGGCGCATCCGGAGAATACTTTTCACACAACCAATTATGTAATGCCTGGATAAACTGAAATTTCATACGACAAAGAATAAATGAACAGCTAGGAAAAAGAAACGCATTACCCATCAATCCATCGGATAACGCGTTGAATGCCACAATATAACGCTTCCGTAGGGGATCGTGGCTACACAAGGATGAATGTGCAACGGTAATGCCCCACCTTTAACCATGCCATGCGCGCTCCCACGCCAGCCCGGTGGTGCTGTCTTTGCGCGCGTGTAGGGCCGAAGCTTGTCTCCGGCCGCTCCTTGTTCTGTGCCCGAAGCGCAAGCTTCGGGAAATAGTGTTCGGGGACAAGCCCCTTTGGGAATAGGCCGGGGACAAGCCGCCGCCCCTACACGACATCATCTGCGGCCGAACAATACACGCAAGACGAAGAGAGGATTGCCGATGACATATCGTTTGAAGAGCCGGACGGGTTCCTGATAGAGTCGATAGCACCATTCCAGTCCGGCTTTGCGCATCCACATTGGCGCGCGCGGAATGCGCCCTGAATAGAAATCGAAGAGTCCGCCGACGCCGATAGCTGCGCCGCACTGCAATTCATTTCGGTGTGCAGTAATCCATTTTTCCTGCTTGGGGACGCCCATTGCGACCAGCAGGATATCCGGGTTTGCAGCATTGATTTCGCGAATGACGCGCTCTTCTTCCTGTTGTGTGCCGAAATAGCCGGATGCAGTGCCGACAATGCGTACTTGTGGATAGCGCTTCTGGAGATTTTCCATTGTGCGCAATGCGATTCCTGGGCGGCCGCCCAGCAGATAGATTGAGTGTTTGCCATCGCAGAGTAACGGGAGCATATCGGTGCCATTGACATTTTCCGGGACAGCGAAGCGGCGCAAGCGCCCTGCCAAGCGCACGCCACTGCCATCCGGCCAAACCGTCTCTGCGCAATTGAGAATCGACCGGTATTCTGCGTCGTTGTACGCGAGATTGAGACAATGCGCATTGACGAAAGTCAAGACACTGCAATGCCCGAGTTCGCGGCCATGGTTGATTGCGACATCAATTTGTTCCAAAGCACGCGCCATCGTCACAGTATCGATTGGCACACCGAAAATTTCGGGGCGGCGCGCGAGATATTTGTTCAGCACTTGCGTGACGCAGTGCGCATTCGCTTCCCACGTATATTTGGCCGCGCGTTGTTTGCCAGCTGCGATGCGTTCGGCATTGCCCGATGTGTCCGTGAGCAGTTTACGCAGTGCTTCAGTGATGTCAAATGTATCCTCGGGGTTGAAGAGGATTGCGCAGCCCTCGCCTAATTCGCCCAGCGACGAAGTCGATGAACACGCGCAGGGGATGCCATAATGCATCGCTTCAATCAGCGAGAGACCGAAGCCTTCAAACAGCGACGGGAAGACATAGCCCACTGCGCATGCATACAGCGTTGCCATCTCATCTGTTTCGACGAAGCCAGGGAAGACAAAGTGGTCGCCATAGCGATTGCGCGCAGCGGCGTTGAAGATTGCGTCTGCACCCGACCATTGTGCGCCTGCCATCACGAGGTCATATTTTTCCGCGATATACTGTGGCAAGCGTTCGAATGCTTCCATCAGCCGAACGTGATTCTTCCCCGGGTGTTCGAGGCGTGAGACATAGAGCAGATACGGCCGCTTGATGCCATATTTTCCCCGGAGCGCTTCCAATGAATGCGATGCGCCAGTGCGTTCATGGAGCACAATGCCATTTGGCACATCGCGCAATTTCTTTTCCGGGATGCGCCAATAATCGACCAAGTCTTGACGCGTCGAACGGCTAATTGCGCCTATCAAAGTCGCACGCCGCACAAAAAATGGCAGGAGATACTGGATATAGAACATTCGGAAGCAGTCATACTTTGCCGGAACATGATATTGCGAGAGGTCATGGACAATCGCCAATGTCGGCAGTGGGTAGAATGCGAATGCCCGGCGATTTGCTGCGCCCAGAATGCAGAAGTCGTAATCCGCTTTGCGAATGCGAAATGGCAGAATAAAGAGATGATAGAGCATTGAGAAGAGCGGCCGGCGCGCCCACTGCGGCACAATAATGCGGTCGAATTTGGCAAATACCGCGCACTCTTCCGCATCGATAATCAGCGTCACTGCATGACCTGCTGCTTTCAGCGCGCGCGTCTGCTCACGCATGCACACCGAGATGCCGGATTTCCCGCTGTCGTATGCAATACACGAATAGAGAATCCTCATGTTGTCTCTCCTATAATCTTCGTCATTGCCGCGACAAACTGTTCTTGTGAGAACTGTCTGCGCGCGATCGCGATAGCGTTGTGCGCCATCGATGCGGCCAATTGCGCATCGACAGCGAGAGATTCTAGTCTTTGCGCAAATACAGTCGTATCGCATTCACGCACGATCAATCCGGTGATGCCGTCTTCGAGCCATTCGCTGACGCCGCCGACATCGAATGCGACGACAGGGATGCATTGCGCATGCGCTTCAAGACCACCGAGGCCGAATGGCTCCTGCCAGCGGCTCGGGAATGCCAGCACATCACAGTCGTCAAAGAGTCGTGTGGGATCCGTCACCCACCCGAGGAAATTCACGTGTGCGCGTATTCCGAGTTTTTGTGCCATCGCTTCCAGCATTGGACGGTCTTCGCCATCGCCGGCAATTATTGCGCGATAGCGGATTTTCAATTGCGCGAGTGCTTGTAGAAGCAGATCACAGCCCTTTCCGCGAATGAGCTGTCCGAGGAAGAGAATGCGCAATTCGCCGTCTGGCATAAATGAGCGTTCGCGTGTTTCGTCAATAGCATTGACAAATGGATGCACGATCCTGACGTGCTTTTCATCAAAGCCATTGATTAACAGGTTATTGCGCATATATTTGGAGAGGACAATTGCACGATGTTGCCGCAATTCGTGCAGGATGCGCAAAGACTCCAATGGGCTGCGCGTCCAATTGCGCGGATGCGAGATGCGTGAGCACACCGCGCAACGCAGTAATCCGCAAGGCAGATGACAATTGCGCCGGCCGAATGGCGTATAATAGTGGTGGCGCATGCAATATAAATCATGGTCATGCGCGATAAAAACGAGCCGTTCGCCATACTGTCTGCGCATGCGTTGCAATATTTCCAATCGGCACAACTTATGCAACACGACCAAGTCGTACTGCGGCGCATCATCAAGATCCGCAAGCGTTAGCACGCGTGTAAAGCCGCTGCGAAAATGCGCTTCATCGCGACTTGGCGCATCGCCAGCGTAATCGACTTCAATACCCGCATCACGCAGCGCAAGTGCGGTCTGATATGCATAACGCTCTATACCACCAGCAAAGCCAACGAATTGTCCGATATAGAGGATATGCATTATGTGCGG
Organism: Blautia faecis; assembly: GCA_963630475.1. GTDB lineage: Bacteria > Verrucomicrobiota > Lentisphaeria > Oligosphaerales > Oligosphaeraceae > CAKUJM01. The sequence goes on from CAVGNO010000009.1 coordinate 15,247, forward strand.
CGGCGATCAAGTGGCTGACGCACACGGCAGAACGGGACATCCGCCGTATGCGTCTTCAGTACAATAATAGCGAATTTACTAGCGGTCTTGCAGGAAGCGGAGGCATTCATCGCCCCACGGATGGCCATCGCCAAGCCCCATGCCATGTCCGCATTTTTCGTAGACATGCAGTTCGAAGGGGATATTGAAGCTGCGCAAGCGCATTGCATACATGATGCTGTTTTCGCATGGCACGCAAGTATCCGCGAATGTATGCCAGAGGAATGCCGGCGGCGTATTCGCATCAGCAGCTAGCTCCATGGAGATATGGCGGCGGTCTTCCTCGGATGCACCGTCATGCAGGATAGATTCTGCGCATGGATGCGCCAATGATGACGTCGAAGAGATGACCGGGTAGCAGAGGATGGAGAAATCGGGGCGGCCGAGCATCGGGTCCGTGGATTCATCCGGCTGGCGATAGCCCTCGTTATGCAATGACGCGCACATCGCGGCGAGATGTCCGCCTGCACTAGATCCCATCACACCGATTTTATTCGGGTTGATGCCCATGTCGGCGGCATTAGCACGCACGAGCCGCACTGCACGCGCTGCATCCGAGAGAATCGCTTGCCAATGGAAGCCGTGATTGCGCAAGCGGTAGTTTACGACAAATGCGGTATAGCCATTTTTCGCAAGCCATTCAGCATAACCCTGCCCTTCGTGCTTGGCGAGGACGCAATAGCCGCCGCCGGGAAAAATGACAACTGCCTTGCCAGTATCCTTCCATCCACACGCGTAATAAGCCTGAATTGTCGGCCAGACGGCGGGATCTGTAACACCTTCGCAGAATGGCGGCTCGCCATCCCACAACATCATCTCTTTATCGTTTGGAATTTTCATTGTGACTGTATATCCTGAAGATTATCCAGTTATTATGCGGACTACTTGCAGAATTCTGCGTATTGCGCTTCATCCATCAGCGCATCCAAATCTTCGTTTTTGACGCCGCTGACGATGCAAATCCAGCTGCTATCGCTATTTTCGGCATCTTCATTGAGTGCCGCCGGGTCGCTTTCCAGTGCGCTATTTACGGCTTTGACAGTTCCGCCTGCCGGCGCAAAGACATCCGAGCAAGCTTTCACGGATTCGACTGTGCAGAGGCGTTCGCCGGCATTGAGCGCTGCGTTGAGTTCCGGCAATTCGATGAATGTGATTTCGCCCAATTCCTGAGCGGCATAGCGCGTGATGCCTACTTTCGCTTCGCCAATTCCATCGGCCTCAATCCATTGGTGCTCTTTGCTGTAAAATTTCTTCATGAGATTTCTCCTAAAATGACTGCGTGCGCAACAATTGCATCGCCTTTTCCAATGGCATCCAGTCCCTCATTGGTTTTGGCTTTGACTGAAATATAATCCTCCGAAACCGCGAAGAGCCGCGCAAGCTCCGCGCGAATCTGCGGAATTACATGCGCGAGCTTCGGTTTCTGCAAAATTATCGTGCAATCCAGATTGACTAGATGCCAATTGGCAAAATGTTCGTCCGCCAACACGCGTTTCAATAACTCCCGGCTGTCGATATTTTCAAATGCGGGGTCGTTGTCGGGAAACCATTGTCCGATGTCGCCTAGCGCGAGGCTTCCCAGCAAAGCGTCGATAATCGCATGCAATAGCACATCGCCATCTGAATGCGCGAGTGTCCCGATGGAATCGCGTGAAGGAACGCTCACGCCGCCGATGCGTAACGGCCGCCAGTAGACCAACCGATGAATGTCATATCCCTGACCAATTCGTAGCATAAAGCTATTTCTCCTTATGTGTAAATCGATGCAAGACAATCCGCCAGCGCAATTCCTTGTCTGCGTAGCCATTCAGCAGCACAGACACATCGGATGTCCTAGCCAGCTCATTGACTTCGGTGTCGCTTGCATGAAAGAGTGTAGCGCGTGATGCGCGCTCATCCCCGCTGAAGAAGCCAAGCAATGCATTGTGAGCGCGCTTGACCGTATGGAGCATTCCGCAAAGCCGCAAGACGAGAAATGCGACAACGCAAAACATGACCGCCCAGCCCAGCCAGCTTGGCATGCGATAGAAAAAGAGCGACCGCACAAGCTGATAAGCAAATTGAAAGAGTGCTGCAAACAAGAACATGAATACATCGCGCTGCGACAGAAAAATGCCGCCGAAGATGCGGCGGAAGCCACTGTGCGCAGTCTGGTATGCAAACAGCTCCTCATAACGCTGCGACATCACACCGACGCGCGCGACATGGCATAATTCGTGCGCGAGCAACTCATCGCGGTCATAACAAAGCCAGCGTTTTCTCGCTTTGAAGCTATGACGAATGATGAAAAGCGCAAAGAATTCCGGAAAGAAGTAGTACGCGCAACCGCCAAAAAGACCGCTGAAGCGCGGATTCAGGAAAAATCCCGGCACCCAATCACAACGGAAGCCATACAGCGCATCAGTACGATCGCCGGGACGCGCAAAAATCTCCTCGGGAATGCGTTCATCACGCTCCACTGTGACATCCTCGACCGTGTATTTGCCATCGCGCGACAATGCATCGTCCATCGCAGCAATATTGCGATTGAGCTCGCGCAACCGTGCCGCAAACGCTTCCGCATCCTCGCCGACCGCCGGAGTGAGCCCACGCGCATCAAGCTGCGCAAGCGCGTCCATCTCACCGCGCGCAACGGCGGCAATCAGTTGTTCATCGATGTGTGACATAAAAAAAACGGAAGGGGAAACGGAAACGGAGGATAACGGATATTAACGGAGGATAACGGAATAAAACGGAAACGGAGGAAAACGGATGTTAACGGAGGATGACGGAGGGAAAACGGATTCCGTTCAACTCCGTTAATTTCCGTTTACCTCCGTTCAACTCCGTTTCCGTTCAAATCCGTTATTTTATAATTCCTCCTGAAGAATTCGATCCAGGAGCGCAGTAATTCGGCTTGTTTTTCAGGTGTATTGCAATTATCGAGGATGTGCGCGGCTTCGCTATGCTCGAAGGGAAGCGCTTCAAATGCGGCGCGCTGTTCTGGCGACAGTGCTTCGATGCCGCCATTGGCGATGATTTTGCCATAGCATTCGCGCAATTCCGGCCCGCAGTCGATAATCATGACTTTAATCAGCAATCGCATGAGCGTAAAGAGGCGCCCTGTCCATTCACCGCGATATGTAAAATTTGCGGCAAGCGTGAATGGGTCTTCATCGCCGAAGCTTGCGACAGCGCGTTCACTCGCAGTATAGAGGTCGCGACGGCATGGCAAGCGATAGAGCGTGTATTGCGCGGGGCCGCCTTCACTGCCCGCATAGCGCGAATAGAGCCGCTGGGCAGTCGGACTAAGCACAAAATCGACAAATTCCTCTGCGAGTGCGCGATCGGGAGCGCCGCGCAAGATTGCTATCGGATCGGCGGAAACCGACGAACCGGCGGCCGGCGTGCGGTATTCCAGTGTGCGGCGGCCGACATGCTCGGCTTCCCATTCAGCTTGCGACCGGCCATAGAAATCAATGCACATTCCGGCCGCGATTTGACCAGCAGCGGCATCCACCGGCACTTTCGACGCAGAAAATGTGAGATACGCTGCATTTCCGCCAATCTGCTTAATCAGCGTCATCGCTTTGCGCCATGCGATATTGAGCTCTTCAGCGCTGGGCGGCTTGCCATCGGGACAGCTCTGCGCAATAGTGTCCTGCATCTCGCGTTGAATCAGCATCTCGAAGCATTTGACAATTGAGCCGCTTTGCGTCGGATCGGCGACGCCGACTGCGCGATAGAGCCGCGAATCCGCTAAGTCACGCCAGCTACTGCCGAAACGCGCAATCTCGTCCTCGCTGAAGCCGAGTGCCGCGAGGCGATCGCGGTTGCTCACAATTCCAAAGCAAGCGAAACAAGTCGCATAGTAGCGATCCTGCTCGTCATACCATATTTCGCCGCCGCCACCGGACGCCATGATTGGCGCATCGCCTGCGAACCATTCGGGATGACGAGTGCGCACGCCAGCTGGCACTGTGATGCCGGCGCGCGTCAGCGAATTCATATCATATTGACCGCCACCGAAGAAGATGTCGATGCCGATGGATGTATTGCCGGCGAGAAAATCCGCGCGTGCACGCGCAGCGACGGG
>CAVGNO010000009.1:19370-26502 GCA_963630475.1 Blautia faecis
CGTGCGGTAGTCGAAAACTGCGGATGCAGTGCGTTCATCCCATGGTTCATCCGGATGATCCTGCCGCCAGTCATGCTGGAAATTACCGATGAATGTACTGCGGATATACCGCACAATCTCTGATGCGCCGCCAATTGAGCGCCAGTCAATCGAGACTTCTTCACCAGTGCGTTCAAAGTGATATTGACGGAATGCGCGCTCAAATTCGTAGCGGATCGCTTCATTATGCGGCGTTATCACGACCAGCTGCCGCGCAGTCGTCGAGTGTTCCTCGGCCGGCTTGCGCAGCGCAAGCGGCACTGCAATGATTGCCGCCAATATCAGGATAGTGAAGATGTATCGCTTCATTACAACTATTCGCGGCGAATTGTTGCGGAGCGGCCGTGCCCATCAAGCCCTTCGCATGCAGCAAATTGCTCAATTGCCGGCAATTCACTCATCAATGCTTCGCGTTCATAGTGGACAATTGATGTGCGGCGGAAGAACGAGTCCGCAGTCAAGCCATTGAAGTATTTGCCAGTGCCGCCAGTGGGCAGAACATGGCTAGGCCCTGCGACAAAATCGCCAACCGGCTCCGGCGTCCATTCACCGAGGAAGATTGCGCCCGCGGCTTTGATTTGCGGTGCCAGCTTCTCCGCTTCGCGCACTTGCAACTCGAGATGCTCGGGCGCATATTGGCTTGCGATGCGCGCTGCATCCGCCAAATCCGCGGCTTCGACTAGGAATACACCGTGTTCAAGCACTTTCGGAATGCAGAATTGACGTTTGAGTAACGCCGCTTGCCGCTCCACTTCACGTTCAGTCGCATCCAGGGTTGCGCGTGATGTGCTCACCAGCACGGCTTGTTCGCGCCCAGATCCATGTTCGCATTGCGACAATATATCCGCCGCTAGATATACCGGATTGGCGTGCTCATCCGCAATAATCATAATCTCCGATGGCCCGGCTACCAGATCCAATGCGACACTGCCATAGACACGGCGTTTCGCCGCTGCAACATACGCATTGCCCGGCCCGCAAATCTTCTCGACTTTCGGAATAGTCGCGGTGCCGTAAGCCATTGCGCCAATTGCATAGACGCCGCCCAAACGATAGACTGCAGTCGCGCCCGCCGCTTTGCATGCATACAGAATTGCCGGATTGACACTGCCGTCCGCAGCAGGCGGCGTACAGACAATTATCTCCTTGACGCCTGCGACAGATGCCAAAGTCACCGTATGGCAAACCGTCGAAATCAGCGGCGCAGTGCCGCCGGGGACATAGCAGCCGACTCGATCTAATGCGTGGAATTGCTCGCCCAGCACCACGCCTTTGCGTGGCGAATACGTCCAATCCTTCGGCAAACGCTTCGTTGAGTAATCACGAATGTGCGCGACCGCTAAATCAATCGCATCACGCATTTGAGCGGAAATCTTCGCATCCGCTACCGCCATCTCCTCTGCCGTCACCGCAAACTGCGCGGGCGTCAAAGCGACATGATCAAATTTTGCCGCGTACTCGACGAGCGCAGCGTCTCCACGCGCCGCGACTGCGTCCAAAATGACATCTGCGGCATCCTCGATCTCTTTGCTGAATGCATCGCGCCGCAGCATTGCTTGCAACTGCGCATCAAAATCTGCTTCACTACGGAAAAGTTTCTTCATTTTTGCTGTCTCCTGAAAATCACTATATCGGGAATTACGCGTTAATAGACTATCGGACCGTAATCTCCGCAATCACAATCATCATCATCGCATCCGCATCCTTCATGGTGGTGGTGGTGATGATGGTGTTCATCATCAAAGAGCTGGATATTGTCGCCGACTTTTATCATACAGTAGTACTCGGCATCTTTGAGTAACGCAGTCCCATCATTCGGCGCAATAGTCGGTAGCGCGCTTGCCGGCACAGTAAAGACACTTCCCTGCGGCGCCATCAGATGCAAATGACCATCCTCAAGATGAGCACGGCCACGCATGCAACGGCATTGCACGCGCCCAGACGTATGGTCGAGTACTTTCACAAAAACGACGCAGAAACGCCGCCCTTCTAAATATTCGAAGTTATACATCGTAATAAAATACAAGGCCGACCCAGCACAAATACATGCGCCAAGCCGGCCTTTTTGTATGAAGGAAGCGAATTAGACTAGCAGCCCAAGCGCTTCTTCAGACCCTCGAACTCGGCGCGGATTGCAGCCGGCAGGTGAGTACCGAACTTGTTCAGCCAGTCCTCAAACTGCGGCATCGTGGCCTTCCAGCCCTCTTTGTCCACGCTCAACAGGATCTTCTGATCCTCGGCCGGGATGTCCAAGCCGCTGAGATCCAAAGCGCCATCTGCCGGCAGGAAGCCAATCTCGGTTTCCTTCGCTGCGCCAGTACCGTCGCAACGCTCGAAGATCCACTTGAGGACGCGGCTGTTGTCGCCGTATCCCGGCCACAGGAAGTGACCATCCGCACCGCGGCGGAACCAGTTGACGTAGAAGATCTTCGGGAGCTTTGCACCCGGGTTGTTGGTCTCCATATCCAGCCAGTGCTGGAAGTAGTCGCCCATGTTGTAGCCGCAGAACGGCAACATCGCCATCGGGTCGAAGCGGAGCTGTCCTGCACCACCCAACGTAGCAGCAGTCATCTCAGAAGACATCGTAGCGCCCATGAAGACACCGTGTGCCCAGCTACGGGACTCGTTCACCAGCGGAACAACCGTCTTGCGGCGGCCACCGAAGAGGATTGCGGAAATCGGAACGCCCTCCGGATCTTCCCATTCAGGAGCAATCACCGGGCACTGACGCGCAGGAGTCGTGAAACGGGAGTTCTTGTGAGCTGCCGGACCATGAGCAGTCGCTTTGGTCCACGGACGGCGCAGCCAATCGACGACCATGCCCGGATCATCGATGTCGCTGTCTTCCCACCACACGCCATAATCAGCAGTCAAAGCAGTGTTGGTGAAGATGGTGTTACCCTTGTTGATGGTCTCCATCGCATTCGGGTTGGACTTCATCGAAGTGCCAGGTGCAACGCCGAAGAAACCGGCTTCCGGGTTGATTGCGTGGAGCATGCCGTCCTTCTTGCTGATGCGCATCCATGCGATATCATCGCCGATGGTCTCAACTTTCCAGCCCGGCAGAGTCGGGCGCAGCATCGCCAAGTTGGTCTTGCCGCAAGCACTCGGGAATGCGCCGGTCACATACTTGACTTTGCCTTCCGGTGAAGTGAGCTTTAGGATGAGCATGTGCTCGGCCATCCAGCCCTCTTCACGCGCAATCGCAGTCGCGATACGCAATGCAAAGCACTTCTTGCCCAACAGAGCATTGCCACCGTAACCAGAACCGAAGGAGATGATTTCACGGGTCTCCGGGAACTGGCTGATGTACTTCTTCTCAACCGGTGCGCACGGCCACGGAACATCCGCTTGGCCCTCTGCCAGCGGATAACCGTTGGAGTGGACAGCCTTGACATACTCGTGACCATTGTCAATGCGGTCCATGATGATGCTGCTCACGCGCGTCATGATGGTCATATTGACGACAACATATGGAGAATCGGTAATCTCAATACCGTACTTCGCAATGTCACTCTCCGGATTGCCCATCGAGAACGGAATCACGTACATCGTACGGCCTTCCATGCAACCAGTGAAGATCTTGTTGAACTCCGCTTTCATCTCGCACGGGGACTTCCAGTGGTTGGTAAATCCTGCGTCTTCCTCCTTCTCGGAGCAAATGAATGTGCGCTCCTCAACACGCGCGACATCGCTCTTGTCAGAACGCGCCAGGAAGGAGTGCTGCGGGTTGTTCAACTTGATGAAGGTGCCGGTCTTGACCATCAGGTCGCAAAGACCATCGTATTCGGCCTGGCTACCGTCGCAGATCACTACATCCGTCGGCTTGCACAGGTCAATCCAGCCTTGAAGCCAAGCCTTCAGCTCGGTGTTCTTCAATTCATTGACTTTCATTTGTTTGGTATCTCCTTAAAGCGAGGAATTCATCCTGATGCCCAATGCCCAGGATAACGAAAACATGCGCTTAATATAAAGCAAATTTGACAGTTTTCGGCTCATTAGATAAAAAAATAACGACTAGCCACAAATTTGACCTCAAGAATAAAATCTGCTTTACAGCAGACTCCTTCTATGGAGAAAAAGACGTTGTCTTCGCTTATGAACTAGTGAATGAGTGATTCTTAAGATCTCTTTGACAATATAGTATAAGCATGGACACTCTTTTTAACGAAACCAGAGCATTCATCATCAGCAAAATCGCTTCATTGCTAGAGCGCGGCGAGACAAAGTTGCCTACAGACCAAGTATTGGCCAGTGAAATCACGGCCAGCTATGCGACTTTGCGGCTGGTGATGAATGAGCTCAACCGCCAGGGCTATATCCGCCGCATCCGCGGGTCAGGCACATACCTCACTCCGAACAGCGCGGAACTCCTGGCGGAGTATCACCGGCATCGTCTGCATATCTATTCGCCACATTTTCAAGCGGATTCCAGCCGTTATTACGGAGCATGGCTATTGGAAACGCTGAAAAGCGCGGCGAAAACGCGCGGCTGGAAGTGTCTTCATACGCAAGTAGAATCCAATAAGGAATTTATCGAACGCATTGCACACGAGGAAGCTACTTCGGATGCCGTTATCTTTATTCCGCCATCTGAAGTGTTTTCGCTGGATGTGCTCGGGAAGATGTCATGTCTGACAGACAAGCCACTGCTAGTACTCGACCGCGAATTGCCCAATATCGCACTTAACAACGTGACTACCGACAACCGCAAAGGCGGAATTCTCGCGGCAAGGCATCTGCTTGAACACGGCCATCGTAAAATCGCAGTGCTTATCAGCGAACCGCTTCTTGTCCCCCAGGCGGAAGCGCGTATCCAAGGCTTCAACGACATCCTTGAAGCGGAGGGCTGTCAAGCCGAACGCATCTACTGCAATATACGTATGGATGAACTGCGTGTGCCAATCGCACAGCGCGTCATGCAGGAACGCCTGCAACGCCCATACGATTTTACTGCAGTATTCGCGATTTCAGACGCGGGTGCGATGGGTGCGCTCGAAGCATTCAAAGCACAAGGACTCACCGTCGGCAAAGATATTAGCTTGGTTGGCTTTGACGGCATTCGCATCGGCGAACAATGCACACCGCCACTGACCACAATCGTCCAGCCCGTCGAAAGTATCTGCCGCACTGCATTCGCTATCCTGGAAGCAAACAGCTCCAGCTATCACTATGAACAAATTGCGCCGACTCTGCGAATCGGCGCATCTGTCGCTGATATCAATTAGACAGCGTACAAGCTCTCACTCTGCGCCGACTCGATGGTTTTAACGGGTCACTCCCAATCGCGTCAATGCGAGAAATGAGCCTATCTCGCTGCGACTTCCACCACTCCAAATCCACTTCGCTAACCTTCGCTGGCGGATTTTCCAAGTGAGCTATTTCAATGTCGATATCGGCATCAGGCCAATGAAGACCGTCCGCACTCGCCTGGACATTATACAATTCATCCAGAAGACAATAGCGAAAGTACGGAAACCGCTCAAAATCAATGCGGTATACATTGCCACAATAATCAACGAGCATGAAATCCTTCGCCAACTCAACAACCTTTGCGCTCACATTCATACCATTTTTTGAGGAATTCATCTTTTCTGCTCCTGATTTTGTTGTTTCGAGAAAACACCCAGATATATAGCCGGAATAACAGATGTCTGAGCCCAAATGTCTAATGCTGACATCGCGCAAATGAATGGCGTCGGCAAGTGTCGCAGGCGCATCTCCCGCGACAACACTTGCGCTATTGCGGCCGCCGATGATGATTGGCGCGATATAGAAGTAGACTTTATTGACAATTCCGCACGCGAGCGCATTGGCAGCTAATTCGCCACCGCCTTCAAGCAGGAGTACTTGGACTCCCTCATCATAGCGCGCGGAAAGAAATTCCCGCCATGCTGCTTGTGTCTGCGGTTTGGCGACCAATGCACGGGACGCAATTTGCAAATTCGTCGGCAAAGCATGCGAACTCCAAACTGCGGGACGCGGTTGATTTGGCCAATCTGCAGGCTCATGCACCATAAGCGACGGATTATCTAAACACGCAGTGCGCCCGCCAACCATAATCATCTGACTGAGACGCCGCAAACGCTGCACGTCACTGCGCGATTGCGCGCCGGTAATCCACTTCGATGTGCCATCGGGTAAAGCGATTTTGCCATCCAATGACATCCCCATCTTCAAAATCACCCAAGGACGACGCTGCGTAATCCACCAAAAGAAGTGCTCATTGATGCGGCGGCATTCGTCTTCAAGTACTCCGTGTTCGACGTTGATTCCGGCCGCTTGCAAGCGTGTAATCGCCGCTCCGCGATGCGCGGGGTTGTCGTCTAATGCGCCAATGACGACACGGCGTATACCCGAAGCGATAATTGCATCACAGCATGGCGGAGTGCGTCCCCATGTGCTGCATGGTTCCAACGTCACATATAACGTCGCGTCACGCAAATCGCACCCCGACGGCACTGCATGCAATGCGTTGATTTCCGCGTGTGCTTCGCCGGCCTTATGGTGATAGCCAAGACCGAGCAATTCGCCATTGCGGACGATTGCCGCGCCGACCATCGGATTTGGCACGCATAATCCCAATGCTTTTTGGGCTTCAGTCAAAGCCAGTCTCATCCATTCTTCATCAGTCATAGTAAATTATCGAGTTGTAAATCCGTTTTGCTAGAGAAGTATCGGCATTTACTATAAACACTCGCCACCGTTTCTTACTTTCACGTGCTCCTGATAGTACTGTTTGAGAATTGCGCGTGCGGCCTCTTCTGCGGCATTGAGCATGAGATTGCAAAGATCGGGACGTTTTTGCATGAAGTTATAGCAGTTGGCAAAGATGCGCAGATTTTCCTGTAATTGACGCGATGGCGGAGTAAAATAGCTCCCAAGCCGTAAATCCCCGCGCTGTGTGTCGAAACACTTGTCGTAATCGCCACGCAAAAATGCCGCAAGACGCGTTCGGTAGAGGCTGCTGCAGTGACGTATGCCGCCGGACTCCCACTTGCGCAACACCGAAGGGCTTGCGCCAAGAAAACGCGAAAGTGCATTATAGCTCAACCCCAGCCGTAAACGCCGCTCCCGCAGCATCCGGCAGTCC